>NZ_BAAKJE010000242.1:0-229 GCF_059704565.1 Massilia sp. NBRC 108631 | reverse complement strand
ATGACAAGGGTTGCGCTCGTTGCGGGACTTAACCCAACATCTCACGACACGAGCTGACGACAGCCATGCAGCACCTGTGTGAAGGTTCCCTTTCGGGCACTCCCCAATCTCTCGAGGATTCCTTCCATGTCAAGGGTAGGTAAGGTTTTTCGCGTTGCATCGAATTAATCCACATCATCCACCGCTTGTGCGGGTCCCCGTCAATTCCTTTGAGTTTTAATCTTGCGAC
>NZ_BAAKJE010000241.1:0-229 GCF_059704565.1 Massilia sp. NBRC 108631 | reverse complement strand
ATGACAAGGGTTGCGCTCGTTGCGGGACTTAACCCAACATCTCACGACACGAGCTGACGACAGCCATGCAGCACCTGTGTGAAGGTTCCCTTTCGGGCACTCCCCAATCTCTCGGGGATTCCTTCCATGTCAAGGGTAGGTAAGGTTTTTCGCGTTGCATCGAATTAATCCACATCATCCACCGCTTGTGCGGGTCCCCGTCAATTCCTTTGAGTTTTAATCTTGCGAC
>NZ_BAAKJE010000240.1:0-204 GCF_059704565.1 Massilia sp. NBRC 108631 | reverse complement strand
GCCAAACTGGCCGCGCTATCCGAGAAGGCCTCCAACATCAACAGCGTGCTGACCACCATCACCAAGGTGGCCGACCAGACCAACATCCTGTCGCTGAACGCGGCCATCGAGGCCGAGAAGGCCGGCGAAGCCGGGCGCGGTTTCTCGGTGGTGGCCACCGAGATTCGCCGCCTTGCCGACCAGACCTCGGTGTCGACCTGGGAC
>NZ_BAAKJE010000239.1:0-1760 GCF_059704565.1 Massilia sp. NBRC 108631 | reverse complement strand
GCAGTTCGACGCCGTGCTGCAGGGCATGCAGTCACAGGCCGTGGGCGCGCAACAGATCACCGAGACCATGATGCAGCTGAACGACGCCACCCAGCAGACCGTGGAGTCGCTGCGCTCGACCAGCGAAGCGGTGCAGCAGCTGCAATATGCGGCCGGGGCGCTGCAGAGCAGCGTGGCGACTTTTTCGGTGAATGCACAGTAAGGCGCGGGAACGCACAGCGGCGCAGTTTCCCGCCATGGCGGACGCGGCCCATGGCAGAATGGCGTATTGCCACTGGAATACAGGAGAACCCATGCTCAAAGACCTGAGTATCAAGAAGAAACTCTACTTCGGCTTTGGCGCCATTCTCGCCATCATCACCGTGCTGCTGCTGGTGGCATACAACAATTTCAACCGCCTGTCCGAAGCCAACGGCTGGGACCGGCACACGATGGACGTGCTGCTGTCGATCGACCGCGTCAGCAACGACATCCTCGAGGTGCAGGCCGAATCGCGCGGCTACTACCTGACCGGCGACCCGACGCGCGCTGCGCGCATCAAGGGCGAATTGGAAGACGTGTCGGCCTCGCTGCTGAAGGCGCGCGAGCTGACGCGCGACAATCCGGCCCAGCTGGCCAGGCTGGCCAAGGTGCGCGCGCAAGTCGATCAGTGGGTCAAGGAAGTCATCGAGGTACAGGTGGCACGGCGCGCCCAGCTCGGCGACGCGCCCGGCGCGGCGGACGCCATCGGCCGCGCATCGGACTCCCAGCTCAGGCAGGGCAGCCCGCTGATCCGCTCCATCCACGACGAGCTGGAAGCCGCATCGGCGGATGAAACCCGGCTGCTGGCGGCGCGCACGAAGGAATCGTCCGAGCTGCAGCGCTCCATGCTGCTGGTGCTGCTGGCCGGCGGTGCGGCCTGTATCGCGCTGGGCGCGCTGATCGCCTATGTGCTGTCGCAGGCGCTGATGGCGCCGCTGACCAATCTGACCCAGGCGGTGGGCCGCATCGCCGCCGGCGAAATCGGCGCGCGCGCCGCCGTGATCTCGGGCGACGAACTGGGACAGGTGACGACGGAATTCAACCGCATGGCGCAGGCCATGCAGGACAGCCAGGCCAGGGAACTGGCCGACACCAACCTGCTGCGCGCCAAGGTCGATGCGCTGCTGGCAGTGGTGTCCAAGGCCGCCTCCGGCGACCTGACGGGCAAGGTGACGGTGGCCGGCGACGACGCCATCGGCCGGCTGGGCCACGGCCTGGCCACCATGTTCGACAACCTGCGCGCGCTGCTCAACAATATCCAGAAGGCCGGCATCCAGGTCACCACCTCGGCCACCGAAATCGCCGCCTCGGCCAAGCAGCAGGAAGCGACCGGCGTCGAGCAGGCCCAGACCAGCGTGGAGGTGCTGAGCACCACCAAGGAAATCTCGGCCAACACCGCGCAGCTGCTGCAGACCATGGAAAGCGCCACCGCCGTGGCCGACTACACCACCAGCGCCACCGCCGAGGCGCAGGACAACCTGAAGCGCATGGACGAGACCATGCAGCACATGGTGGCGGCCACCGATTCGATCAACGCCAAACTGGCCGCGCTATCCGAGAAGGCCTCCAACATCAACAGCGTGCTGACCACCATCACCAAGGTGGCCGACCAGACCAACATCCTTTCGCTGAACGCGGCCATCGAGGCCGAGAAGGCCGGCGAAGCCGGGCGCGGTTTCTCGGTGGTGGCCACCGAGATTCGCCGCCTTGCCGACCAGACCTCGGTGTCGACCTGGGAC
>NZ_BAAKJE010000238.1:0-209 GCF_059704565.1 Massilia sp. NBRC 108631 | reverse complement strand
AGCACCTGGCCCAGGTTCAGCGCCTGGTCCGCCGGCGCCGACAGCACCACGTGCACGTCCGGGTTGGCCGAATCGACCAGCTGCACGCTCTTGCCGGCCGCCAGTATGACCTCGCCCTGCGGCGAAGTGATCACGCCGCTGTTTTCCACGCTGGCGCCGATCAGGTAGACCTGGCCGCCGCCCGGGGTGCTGATGCTGCCCTGGTTGAC
>NZ_BAAKJE010000237.1:0-10604 GCF_059704565.1 Massilia sp. NBRC 108631 | reverse complement strand
GGGTCAGGGTTAATTATTCAGGAAATATTTCCTGAATAATTAACCCTGACCCCATTTTGGGGTAGGGCAATATTTCTTGAGGTTTCTTAGTGGGTGCGGTCGACAGCGAAGCGCGCCAGTTGCAGCAGGGCGTCCTTGTAGACGCTCTCGGGCAGGCCGGACACCGCGTCGGCGGCGCGCTCGGCGGCGACTTCGGCGGCGCGGCGGGTGTAGTCCAGCGCGCCGCTGCCGGTGATGGCGGCCAGGATGGTGTCGAAGTGCTGCTCGTCGCCGTTCTCGATGCAGGAACGCACCAGCTGGCGCTGCTCGTCGCTGCCGTGGCTCATCAGCCAGATCAGCGGCAAGGTCGGCTTGCCTTCGCGCAGGTCGTCGCCGACGTTCTTGCCGATCTCGGCGGCGTCGCCGGCGTAGTCGAGCACGTCGTCGATCAGCTGGAAGGCAGTGCCCAGCGAACGGCCGTATTCGCCGGCGGCGGCGATCTGCTCGTCATTGGCGCCGGAAATCAAGGCGCCCAGCTCGGCCGCCGCTTCGAACAGCTTGGCGGTCTTGGAGCGGATCACTTGCAGGTAGCGCTCTTCGCTCACGTCCGGGTCGTGCATGTTGAGCAGCTGCAGCACTTCGCCTTCGGCGATCACGTTGGTGGCGTCCGACAGGATTTGCATCACGCGCATGCTGTTGAGCGACACCATCATCTGGAAGGCGCGCGAGTACAGGAAGTCGCCCACCAGCACCGAGGCGGCGTTGCCGAACAGGGCATTGGCGGTGGCGCGCCCGCGCCGCAGCGACGATTCGTCCACCACGTCGTCGTGCAGCAGGGTGGCGGTGTGGATGAATTCCACCACCGCCGCCAGTTCGTGGTGCGCCTCGCCCTTGTAGGAATAGGCGTTGGCCACCAGCAAGACGAGCACGGGACGGATGCGCTTGCCGCCGGCGCTGATGATATATTCCGCAATCTGGTTAACCAGCGGCACCTCGGAGTGCAGGCGCTGGCGGATCACCGTGTTCACCGCGTCCATGTCGGCGGCGATGGTTTGGGTGATGGAATTGGAGTTGGCGTGTTGGGTAGCGGCAGACAAGGCAAACCTGCAAGGGTGAGAGAAGTGCCGCGATTATACGACATGCCCCGGCTGTGGTGTCGATTGCCACAGGGGATGTCGCCTTGGCAATGCCGCTGGCGGCCTGCCCGCGCGTCCGCGCAGGCAATATTGCCGACATACCATGCTCGCCAAGAATTTGGAATAGTCTTTGACGCAAATTTTCGGTTTGTGTATAATCGCAGGTTCTCCCCGTTCCACACTGTTGTTCTGCGGTACGCAGCGGAGGATTCTTTTAACATTTGATGAGGTTTCAAATCATGTACGCGGTCATAAAAACCGGTGGCAAACAGTATAAAGTTGTCGCTGGCGAAAAACTCAAAGTAGAACAGATACCTGCTGACATTGGTTCCGAACTCACCATCGATCAAGTACTCGCGGTAGGCGAAGGCGAAGCCATCAAGTTCGGCACGCCACTCGTCGCGGGTGCAACGGTTCAGGTGAAAGTAGTTTCCCAAGGTCGTCACGACAAGGTCAAGATCTTCAAGATGCGTCGTCGTAAGCACTACCAGAAGCATCAGGGCCATCGCCAGAACTACACCGAAATCCAGATCGTCTCGATCAACGGCTAATCGTCGTCTTAATTTACAGCTAATTTAGGAGCTAATAAATGGCACACAAAAAAGGCGGCGGTACTACCCGCAACGGCCGTGACTCAGAATCAAAACGCCTGGGCGTTAAAGTGTACGGCGGCCAGTCGATCAATGCCGGCGGCATCATCATTCGTCAGCGCGGCACCCCAGTGCGCGCCGGCGAAGGCGTAGGCACCGGCAAGGACCACACCCTGTTCGCCCTGGTGGACGGCAAGGTGAAGTTCGTTGTCAAAGGCCCGAACTCGCACCAGTTCGTGACCGTAGTAGCAGCGTAATCTCGCGCTACCACGCAAAGTAAGGCGCAAGCCTTCAATCGAAAGGCTCTGCCAACGGTAGAGCCTTTTTAGTTTTATGGCGGCACATTATGAAGTTTATCGACGAAGCACGAATTGAAGTCATCGCCGGCAACGGCGGCAACGGCTGCGCCTCTTTCTGCCGGGAGAAGTTCCGCCCATTCGGCGGCCCTGACGGCGGCGACGGCGGCAAAGGCGGTTCCATCTGGGCCGTGGCCGACCGCAACGTCAACACCCTGGTCGACTACCGCTATTCGAAGATGCACCGCGCCAAGGACGGCGAATCGGGCCGCGGCTCGGACTGCTACGGCAAGGGCGCCGATGACATCTACCTGCGCATGCCGGTGGGCACCCTGATCATCGACGAAGTCAACGGCGACATCATCGCCGACATGACCGAACACGGCCAGACCGAATTGCTGGCGCTGGGCGGCGAGGGCGGCTGGGGCAATATCCACTTCAAGACGTCGACCAACCGTGCGCCGCGTCAAAAAACCGAAGGCAAGGAAGGTGCGCGCCGCGAGCTGCGCCTGGAATTGAAAGTGCTGGCCGACGTCGGCCTGCTGGGCATGCCGAACGCGGGCAAGTCCACCTTCATCACGGCCGTGTCCAACGCCAAGCCGAAAATCGCCGATTACCCGTTCACGACGCTGCACCCGAACCTGGGCGTGGTGCGCGTGTCGCATGAAAAGTCCTTCGTCATCGCCGACATTCCCGGCCTGATCGAAGGCGCCGCCGAAGGCGCCGGCCTGGGCCACCAGTTCCTGCGCCACCTGTCGCGCACCGGCCTGCTGCTGCACATCGTCGACCTGGCCCCGTTCGAGGACACGGTCGATCCGGTCAAGGAAGCCAAGGCCCTGGTCAAGGAGCTCAAGAAGTACGACGAGGCGCTGGTGGACAAGCCGCGCTGGCTGGTGCTGAACAAGCTGGACGTGATCCCGGAAGCCGAGCGCGCCAAGAAGGTCAAGGACTTCGTCAAGAAGTTCGGCTTCAAGGGGCCGGTGTTCGAGATCTCCGCGCTGAGCCACGAGGGCACGCAGGAACTGGTCAACGCCATCTACAAGCACCTGGAGCAAGTAAAGCACAGCGAGCAGCGTGCCGAAGAAACCCAGATGACGGAAGAGGCGCGCGGCATTTCCTCGATCGATCCGGACGATCCGCGCTTCAAGATCCTGGACTGAGATCCGGGGCTCAATTTCGCAACCGAAATTCAGTAACTCGCAATAACTCTGCAACAACGGCATAATCAGCTATTCGCTGATTTGCATTCCCATCAACAGTGCCAGCCCCTTACCATGGGCTGGCGCTGTCTGCGGCAAGGCAGGGCAACCCGCCCTTCGAAAATCAAGCACGCAAGGCACGGCTTGGCAGCGCAACGCGCGCCGGGACTATCGAGTTGATTGAAATGAGAACCGCCGCACCCATGAATTCCGTCATACAGAAATCCACCCGCATCATCATCAAGGTCGGCTCGTCGCTGGTCACCAACGACGGCCGTGGGCTGGACCACGCCGCCATTGCGCGCTGGGCCGCGCAAATCGCCGCCTTGCGCGCGCTGGGCAAAGAGGTGGTGCTGGTCAGCTCGGGCGCCATTGCCGAGGGCATGCTGCGCCTGGGCTTCGAGGGCCGCCCGACCGACATCCACGAACTGCAGGCTTGCGCCGCCGTGGGCCAGATGGGCCTGGCGCAGATCTACGAAACCAGTTTCCGCGCCCACCAGCTGGGCACGGCGCAGGTGCTGCTGACGCACGCCGACCTGGCCGACCGTGAACGCTACCTGAACGCGCGCTCCACCCTGACCACTCTGCTGCGCCTGGGCGTGGTGCCCATCATCAACGAGAACGACACCGTGGTCACCGACGAGATCAAGTTCGGCGACAACGATACCTTGGGCGCGCTGGTGGCCAACCTGATCGAGGCCGACGCGCTGATCATCCTGACCGACCAGCGCGGCCTGTTCAGCGCGGACCCGCGCAAGGACCCGGGGGCCTACCTGATCGAGCAGGGCCGCGCCGGCGACCCGGCGCTGGAGGCGATGGCGGGCGGCGCCGGCTCGTCGCTGGGACGCGGCGGCATGCTGACCAAGATCCTGGCGGCCAAGCGCGCGGCCAAGTCGGGTGCGCACACGGTGATCGCGTTCGGGCGCGAAGAGAACGTGCTGACGCGCCTGGCCGGCGGCGAATCCATCGGCACCGAGCTGGCGGCGCAGACCGGCCACCTGACGGCGCGCAAGCAGTGGATGGCCGACCACCTGCACACGGCGGGCCAGGTGGTGCTGGACGCGGGCGCGGTGCAGAAGCTGAGCAAGGAAGGCAAGTCGCTGCTGCCGATCGGCGTGATCGACGTCAAGGGCGAATTCGGGCGCGGCGCGGTGATCACCTGCGTGGCGGAAGACGGCAGCGCGGTGGCGCGCGGCCTATCGAACTACAGCAGCGCGGAAGCGCGCAAGATCAAGCGCAAACCCTCGGCCGAGATCGAATCGGTGCTCGGCTACCTGGAAGGCCACGAGCTGATCCACCGCGACAACATGGTTCTCCTATAAGCAGCCTGAGCCGCATTTGCCACAACTTCGGGGTCAGACCCCGGCGTGTAGAAATGCGGCTCAGTTCGCTCTTTCAGAGTGAGGGCGCCGCGCCGCGCCGGATGCGGCAAGTCGGACTGTTGGTATGGTGCATGATTTTTGCCAGGCAGCCTGAGCCGCATTTCCACCACTTCGGGGTCTGACCCCGGTGGTGGGGGAATGCGGCTCAGCTCGCTAGACGCCGGCGGGGATGGCGGTCTTGGCTTTGTATTCGCACAGGTCGGCGATGATGCAGTTCCAGCACTGGGGCTTGCGGGCGATGCAGGTGTAGCGCCCGTGCAGGATCAGCCAGTGGTGGGCGTCCAGCAGGAATTCCTTCGGCACGAACTTCATCAGCTTTTCTTCGACGACGTCGACGTTCTTGCCCGGCGCGATGCCGGTGCGGTTGGAGACGCGGAAGATGTGCGTGTCCACCGCCATGGCGATCTCGCCGAATGCGGTGTTGAGCACCACGTTGGCGGTCTTGCGCCCCACGCCCGGCAGCTCGACCAGCTCTTCGCGCGTGCGCGGCACTTCGCCGCCGTGCCTGTCCATCAGGATCCGGCAGGTGGCCAGCACATTCTTGGCCTTGGTCTTGTACAGGCCGATGGTCTTGATGTAGTCGGTCAGCTCGTCCAGGCCCAGGTCCAGCATGGCTTGCGGCGTGTTCGCCACCGGGTACAGCCGCCGCGTGGCCTTGTTCACGCCCACGTCGGTAGCCTGCGCCGACAACAGCACGGCAATCAGCAGCTCGAACGGCGTAGTGTATTCCAGCTCGGTCTTGGGGGAGGGATTTGCCGCCCGCAGGCGGCTGAAGATTGCGTGGCGCTTGGCTGCGTTCATTGGTGGTTGTTTATTCGGGTTTCTTTTTCAGGCGCTCCATGGCGGCGGCGATGATGGCGCGCTTGCGCTCCTTCTCCGCCTCGCCGGCCGCCGTGGCCGGGTCGAGCGCTTCGACCGCCTTCATTTTTTCCACCGCCTTGGCCGCCAGCCGCGCGTCGTTCTCCTGGATCTCGCGCCGCAGGCGCAGGGCGCGGAAGTCGTGCCGCTCGCGCGCGGCGTCGGCGTCGGCCTGCGACCAGGCTTGCCAGCCGGTGCTTTCCGTCACCGGGTACATCACGATGCAGTCCACCGGGCACGGGTGCACGCACAGGTCGCAGCCGGTGCACAGCTCGGGGACCACGGTGTGCATCTGCTTGGCCGCGCCGACAATGGCGTCCACCGGGCAGGCCTGGATGCACAGCGTGCAGCCGATGCACAGCGATTCGTCGATGTAGGCCACCGCGCGCGGCCGCTCCAGGCCGTTGACCGGGTTGAGCGGAATCACCGGGTAGCCGGTCACCGCCGACAGCCGGGCGATGCCTTCGGCGCCGCCCGGCGGGCACTGGTTGATGCCCGCGCCGCCGGCGGCGATCGCTTCGGCGTAGGGGCGGCAGCCGTTATAGCCGCATTTGGTGCACTGCGTTTGCGGCAGGACGTCTTCGATGCGGTCGGCAAGTGAGGGTGGGGCAGCGTTGGGCACGGCGTGTTCGGTGGCGATGAATACGCCATTATCCGATATCTGCGCGCGGCGGGCGTAAAAAAACCCCGGACCGGCCGGGGTTTTGCGAATTGCCTGCTGCTTAGCCGTGCTTGCGGATGAACTCGCTGATCTTGGGGCACACCACCTCGCGCCAGCGGCGGCCGGAGAAGATGCCGTAGTGGCCGGCGCCCGGCGCCACGAAATCCTGCTGCATGTCGGCCGGAATGTTGGAGCACAGGTCGTGCGCGGCCTGGGTCTGGCCGGCGCCGGAGATGTCGTCCAGCTCGCCTTCCACGGTAAACAGCGCCACATTGGTGATGTCCTGCGGACGCACCAGCTGGCCGCCCACTTTCCACGTGCCCTGCGGCAGCGAGAATTCCTGGAACACGGTCTTGATGGTGTCCAGGTAGTACTCGGCGGGCATGTCGAGCACGGCGTTGTACTCGTCGTAGAACTTGCGGTGGCTGTCCGCCGGTTCGTCGTCGCCCTTCACCAGGTGCATGTAGAACTCGCGGTGGCTCTGCGCGTGGCGGCCGGGGTTCATGGCGATGAAGCCGGCATGCTGCAGGAAGCCGGGGTAGACCTTGCGGCCGAAGCCGGGGTAGTTTGGCGGCACCGGGTAGATCACGGTGTTTTCAAACCACGAGAACTTCTTCTCGGTGGCCAGGTTGTTTACCGCCGTGGGCGACTTGCGCGGGTCGATCGGGCCGCCCATCATGGTCATGGTCTTCGGCAGTTTCGGGTCCTTGGCGGTGGCCATCAGCGAGATGGCGGCCAGCACCGGCACGGTCGGCTGGCAGACGGAAATCACGTGCAGATCCGGGCCCAGGTGGCGGATAAAGTCCTGCACGTAGAAGATGTAGTCGTCCAGGTGGAACGGGCCGGCCGACAGCGGCACCATGCGCGCGTCGGTCCAGTCGGTGATGTAGACATCCTGTTCCTGCAGCAGCGCCGAGACGGTATCGCGCAGCAGCGTCGAGTGGTGGCCGGACAGCGGCGCCACCAGCAGCACGGTGGGCTGCTTGAGGGCGCGGATGTCCTTGTCGCTCAGGTCTTTCTTGAAGTGGATCAGGCGGCAGAAGGGCTTGTTGATCACCACGTGCTCGACAATGCGGGTGTCTTTGCCGTTGACGGTAACGCTATCAATGCCGAACGCCGGTTTTTCGTATTCTTTGCCCAAGCGGTACATCAGCTCGTAACCTGCTGCGATCCTCTGTGAAAACGGCGTATGCGCCAGAGGAGAGACTGGGTTGCTGAACAGTTTTGAGGACGCATCGGCCCATTGCATCAAGGGCGTCAGGAACGTGCGTTGCATTTCGTGCAGTTGGTAAAGCATAAATATTCCTGTTAACGATGGGAAATCATGAACCCATTATAGGATATTTGACCATGACGTAAAGCATTTCGCCGTAACTGCAGGCAAGGCCATCATCGAACCAAGGTGACCATGGCATAACGATAGTACTTCAACGAAAACAAAAAAAGCAGCGTTTCCGCTGCTTTTGTGTAGGACGATTCTGAGGATCAGTGCATCCGCTCAGCGCACCAGCAGGTGCAATTTGTCCTGAACATCCTTGAACTGCTCCGCCTCCGGCAAGGCCGCCTTGGTCTTGGTGATGGAAGGCCAGTGCGTCAGTTCGGCGTTGATCTTGATGAACTGGACCTGGTTGGCCGGCACGTCTTCCTCGGCGAAGATGGCGTTCACTGGGCATTCGGCAACGCAGACTGCGCAATCGATGCACTCGTCCGGATCGATAACCAGGAAGTTCGGGCCTTCGCGGAAGCAATCTACCGGGCAAACATCGACGCAGTCGGTGTAACGGCAGCTGATGCAAGATTCGGTAACTACGTGGGTCATGACAGTCCTATCTATGTTGGTCGGCTACAGCAAAGCACTGTATTTTAAGGTAATTTGCGCGCCGCCACAATTCAAGGCAGGTTTTAAGCTTAGATACTATGCGCATAAGCAAATGCGTTCTTGTCATTGCGGCCCGCGCCGCAATGACAAAGCCGCCAGGCCTGCCGCCAAGCGTGCAGCTTGGCATGCAGCTAAGCGTGCAGCTGGCCGCCGTTGCGCGCGGCGTAGCCCTGGCACCAGCGCGCCAGTTCGGCGCGCTCCTGCTCCAGCGCGTCTTCCAATTCGAAATACTGGGCGTTGTTCATGGTGCCGCAGCAGGCGCGGCGGTCCTGCGGCACGCCGGGCAGGTCTTCCACGTCCGGCGCCAGTTCGGCTTCCGCAGCTTGCCCGGCCTCGGCCGCATGCCCGTTGCCGGCCTGGGCTTCGGGCGCGGTGCCGGCGGACACCCCCGGCGCGACGACCACCTCGCGCAGGCTGAAGCGGTTGCGGATGAAGTCGCGGTACTCGGCCGGTTTGCCGTCCTGCGCGGCCAGGCGCAGCATGTGGTTGACCACGTGGGCGTAGGTGGCGCCGTGGTCGGGCGCGGCCATCAGCGCGCGCAGCACCAGGCCGCACAGGTAGTCGCCCACGCGGTGCAGCACGGCGGCGTCGTCCTGCAGGCCGGGATGGCGCTCGTGGCTGAACATGTCGGCCAGGATGTCGTAGACGGCGCCGGTGAACACTTGCGAAATGGCGTGCACCTGGTTGCCGGTCTCGGACAGCTTCAGGTCGTTGTCGGCGTTGCGCAGGCCATTCGGGCGGCCCAGCGCCATGCCGAACTGCTCTGCCATGTCGGCCAGGAAGGTCTTGTCGTGCAGGTCGGCCTTGGTTTGCGCGATGACGGCCTCGGTCTGGTCCATTTGCGACAGGGTCAGGAAGATGGCGGTCAGGTCGCCGAACGATTCATGCAGGCCGCCGGTCTGCGGCGGGTTGTTGTTGAGCAGCCAGCGCGGCTTCAGGCCGTCCAGCACCGCGTGGCCGGTTTCGTGCGCCACGATGTCGAAGGAGCGGCAGGTGTACATGCGTTCGTCGGCGCCGCTGGGCACGAAGTCGCCGAACTTGAGCGCGCGCTCGTCGCGGCTGTAGTAGGCGTTCATCACGTCCGGCAGGCCGTGCGGGAAGATCTGCAGCGGGGCGGTGTCGTTGGCGCTGTTCCATTGCCAGGGCAGCGGCGCCGACTCGCCGCCGGTGGCCAGGGCGCGCTGGTACATGGTCAGTGTCTGGCGCACCACGGCAAAGGTGTGCACGGCGTCGAACTGGTCGGTGTTGGGCTGCATGATGAAGTCGCCGAACGCGTTCGGGCTGACCGGCTGGATGCCGGGCGCGCCGCTGGCGATGCGCGCGTCGCGCGGGCCTTCCAGGATCACGCCGGGCAGAAAGGCCTTGCGGGTGCCCATCTCGGTCACGGACGGGTCCTGCTTCCAGATCAGCACGCGCGAGCCGGCCGGGAAGGCCGCTGCGGCCTGGCCGTTGAGGACGCGGCAAGGGCGGCCCGGCTGCATGGTGGCCTGCACCGCCTTGCGGTGCACGCGGTAGGGTGCGGACGGGGTGGGTACGTAGCTGACCGGCAGCTTGTTGGGCGGGGTCAGCAGGGTTTCGATCACTTCGGATTCCATATCGCCTCCAGTTCGAAGCGGCGGCGGCTGGATGCCGCGCCGAATTCAGAGTGTGGCTCCGCGCGCGCCGCCGGCGTTTGCGTTTGCGCAAAGCCGCTGCGGGCAGGCGCCACCACCGCCGGGCTGTCGTACAATGCCCGCAGGCATCGGCATAGAGGAGGCAGCGTGGCACCCGGCATCATTGAAATCATCGGCGCGGTTTTGTTCGCGGTCGCCATCGTGCATACCTTTTCCACCAAGCTGTTCGAGCGGCTGGCGCACGCGCGCCCGGCCCACGCCGGCTTGTGGCACTTGCTGGGCGAGGTGGAAGTGGTGTTCGGTTTCTGGGCCCTGGTGCTGATGCTGTGCATGGCAGCGCTGCTGGGCAAGGACGGCGCCACCGCCTACCTGGACGGGCGCAACTTCACCGAGCCGCTGTTCGTGTTCGTCATCATGGTGATCGCGGCCACCCGCCCCATCCTGCAAAGCACGGCCGCCGCCGTGCGCCTGCTGGCGCGCGCGCTGCCGCTGCCCGGCAGCATGGGCCCCTATATCGTGATCCTGGCGGTGGTGCCGCTGCTGGGCTCCTTCATTACCGAACCGGCCGCCATGACCCTGGCCGCGCTGATACTGGCGCGCCGTATTTTCGCCGGCGGCATTTCGCCGCGCCTGCAGTACGCCACGCTGGGCGTGCTGTTCGTGAACGTCTCCATCGGCGGCACCCTGACCCCGTTCGCCGCGCCGCCGGTGCTGATGGTGGCGGCCAAGTGGCACTGGGACATGGCCTTCATGCTCAGCAACATAGGCTGGAAGGCCGCCGTGGCGGTGCTGTTCAACGCGGTGGCCGCGGCCACGCTGTTCGCGCGCGAGCTGGGCCGGCTGGACGATCCGAGCGACGGCATCGGTCCCGGCGAAGTCAAGGACACCCCGGTGCCGTTGCCGCTGGTGCTGGTCCATGTGCTGTTCCTGGCCGGCGTGGTGGTGTTTTCGCACCACAGCGCCGTGTTCATGGGCCTGTTCCTGTTCTTCCTCGGCGTGGTGCACGCTTAC
>NZ_BAAKJE010000236.1:0-589 GCF_059704565.1 Massilia sp. NBRC 108631 | reverse complement strand
CGTGGACACCACCACCAAGGGCATCGACATCGTCACCAGCTGGCCGGTGCAGACCAACGGCTACGGCAAGCTCGACTTCACGGTGGCCGGCAACTACACCAAGACCGACGTGACCAAGGTGCCGGTGACGGCGCAGCTGGCCGCGCTGTCGCCGGCGCCGGTGCTGTTCGACCGCGTCAACGTGCTGACCTTTACCGACGGCACGCCGAAGACCAAGTTCATCGGCAGCAGCACCTGGTCCTACGGCCCGTTCGGCGTCACGGCGCGCGCCACGCGCTACGGCAAGATCCTGGCGCCCGGCACCACGGCCAACCTGGACTTCTGGATGAGCGCCAAGACGCTGGTCGACCTCGAAGGCCGCTACGCCATCACCAGCAAGCTGTCGCTGGCGGTAGGCGCGGACAACCTGTTCGACCAATACCCTGACGCCTACCCGGCCGCCCTGAACACGACCGGCAACGCCCCGTACTCGAACTACTCCCCGTTCGGCCGCTCCGGCCGCTACGTGTACGCCCGCCTGAACTACTCCTTGTAATACGGCAAAATGGGGTCAGGGTTAATTAATTTGTCTTGGACAAATTAATTAACC
>NZ_BAAKJE010000235.1:0-8013 GCF_059704565.1 Massilia sp. NBRC 108631 | reverse complement strand
GCCGCCGATCCTGCATGCACCACTTAACCAGCTTTGCTCAAGCCAGCCGCGCAGAGCGCGCCGTTGGCGTTTTGCGGCGCAATATGCCCATGCCCAGCAGGCCGATGCCGGTCAGGGCCAGCACGCCGGGTTCGGGAACGGCTGCGGCGTTAAAGTCCAGGATACCGGCCTCGGAATCGATCGCCACCACCTTGGCGCCGATGCAGTTGGCGGTGTCGCAGCTCAGCCCTTGCGAAGTATTGTTGAACGCCGTGAACGCAGCGTTGTAGAAGGGATCGGGCGACGTGAAATAGCTTGCGCCGGCCGCCGTCAGGGTCCAGCCGATGTTCAGGTTCTGGTAAGCGCCGCCCAGCGGGTCGAGCCCGCCGATGCCGGAAATCAGCTGGTTGGACGAAGCCAGCAGGATATCGGCCGAGTTCTGGGTATTCACCGACGCGTTGGCCGCGACGGTGGCGGGATTGTAGGTGTTGTCGTTGCCCGGATCGGCGTACAGGCTGAAGGTCATGCCGGTCGTCACGCAGTTCACGCCGGGCGACAGGTCGCCGCTGCAGCTGAGGTCCTGGTGGAACACGGCATACAGGCCATAGTCGAAGTTAACCCGGCTCACGGTGCCGGACACCGGCAGGCTGTTCAGGGAGAAGCCGGTGAAAATGGCATAGCCGTCGGTGGTGTAATTGTGGTTCACACCCGTGTGGGCGATGCGGTTGGAGGAGAAGCCGCTGATGGCAGAGGCCTGGAATGGCTGGCCGCTATTGCTCAGCACGCCGCCCAGGTTGGGCGAGACCGTAAAGACCGGCATGACAGCGGCGCCGGCGCCGGCGCCGGCGAGCAAGCCCGCCGCCAGCAGTGCGCGGCCGGTGCCGCGCCGCAGTGTTGCATATGGTTTTTTCATTTCATCTCCAGAGAGGGACGCTAGAACTGTTAAAAAATAAAATATGACCTTGTTTACAAAGTGGCCACGCAACAACTCAGCAAAGACCATGCCTGGATTTTAATAATGTTATAAAACAGCGACTTAATTGTAACTTCAAAAAGTTAACGGTTGTTTTAAAATATTATATGTAAGAATTTCCGACACCCGCTTCATTTTAATAATTATTATTACGTATTGGAAACTTGAAACAATCCGATAGAATTTTTTATTATTTCCCCATGCAGCGGCCACGCAGGATCTACAGGCGAGAATAAACACCTGGAATAAATACGCGAATTGTCACAGGGAGATTAAAACGGGAGCGGCGGAACTAGGGCAGCATTAACTCCGACAAGGGCTTGCGTTCAGCGCGCGACACCGGCGCCGGCCCGAAGCCAAGGCGCCCCATGTAAACCGGGTGGCGCCCGGCGCCGCAGGTCATGGCCTCGGTCTCGGCCTTCAACTCGGCAGCTTGCGCCTGCAATGCGTCCAGCTTGCTGAACCGGCGCCCTTCGTCGATGTAACGGGCGAAGATCAGCGGTGTCATTTCGGGCTGCATGTACAGGCCCAGCGACGTCAGGCGCAGCCAGAAGCGTTGCACCGCCCTGCCTGCATCGACGAAGTCGTCCACGCTGGCGGGCGCGCGGCGCGCCTGGAGTACGAAATGGGCTGCGCACAGCACCCCGGGCAGCAAGTCCATCTGCAGCCGCGGCGCCCAGGTTCCCAGCATGGCATTGACCTTGGATAAACGCGACCAGCTTGTCATGGCCCATTTCATCAGCCGCAGGGTGGCCGCGTCCGCACCCAGCGCCTGGTCCGGCACCCGGTCCGGACTATGCGACACCCCCCAGTGGATGATGCGCCTGTGCACTTCGTAGGCCTCCGGCATGGTCAGCCGCAGGCGGGCGTTCCGGTACATCAGGCGTGCCGCGCGCCACTTTTCCTCGCGGCTTTCCAGCCAGTGCACTGCGTAATCCGGACCTGCGGCTTCTTCCAGTGTCGCTTTGTCCGCAGCGCCCAGCGGGCGGGTGCTCATCGGCCGGCGCTGCACGGCGCGGGTCACGATGAAAGGCAGCATCGGATGGGGCGGCAGGCCTGCCAACGGGTTGAAATGGACGTCGAATATCAGCTCCTCGTCCAACTCGGGCGCGCGGACGCGGCGGACAGCGCTGGCAGCCCAGCCGTGCGCCGTGGCCGCGATCGCTATTGTTTCGAGCAAGGCGCCGAGGGCGATCTGGCTGGCGTGGCCATCCAGGTCGTAGACGCAGTCGGCGCGCGTATCGCGCGCATGGATCACCACATGGTGTGGCCCGGCAACTTCAAAGCGGTGCGACTGCACGTTGTCGCCGCTGGGCGCCCAGCGTGCCAAGTCCAGGATCTGCATTACGGTGGCGTTCTGTGTCATGGCTGGCGCAGGCTTGTGCTGTAAAAATAACGGCCGATGCGGATCGCCAGCCATTGCAGTGGATTGCGGTTGCCGCCCGGCCGCCAGGTGCGCACCAACTTGTCGCGGAAGGCGTCGTACTGGGTGGCGTGCGGCACGGCGAGCACCCTGCCGCGTTTGAGCAGGATCTTCAGCGCCTGCGTCACCGCCACGCCGGCGCACAGCTGGCAAGCCATGACCGTCGACGGGCCGCGCCGTTCGGGAAGATTGACTGCCGCCGGCTCGACCAGGTAAGGCCGGTGCAGCCCTGCCGGCGCCAGGCCGATCAGGAAACGCAGGGCTTTTTCCGGGTCCGGCAAATTGCCCCACCTGAAATATTCTTCGAAAGTCATTTTGCCTGGCATGAAATTCAGGCTGGCCACTCCCATGCCCAGCGGCGCTGCCATGGTGGCGGGGATGCCAAGCCGGGCGCACTCGGCGTAGGTGGCTGCGCGCGCGTCGAAGGCGAAAAAATCCAGGCCATCCACGTACAGGTCCACGCCGTCAAGGAAGTCGCCCAGGTTGCCGGCATTCACGCCCTGCGGGAACACCCGCACCGCCATCCCGGGATTGATGTCGCGCGCCATGCGGGCCGCCACATCCACCTTGGGCAAGCCCAGTGTGGAGACAAAGGCGCCTGCCTGGCGGTTGAAATTGACGATATCGAAGCGGTCGAAATCGGCAATATGGACGGCGCCGATACCCAGCCGCGCCAGCGCCAGCAAATGCCAGCCGCCAACGCCCCCCGCCCCCGCAATGGCCACCCGCTTGCCGCGCAGGGCGGCCTGCTCGGCTGCTGTAACCCAACCGATATTCCGCGAAAAGGCTTGCTCGTACACAAATTCGGCATTGCCGCCTGAGGTGTCCGCCATGGTCATCCGTTCCGTTGCCTGAGCCGGTTGACTATGCCCTGCTCCTCGCGTGGCGAATAGAACAAGGGGAAGAAGGAGCGCACGCCGACCGCCGCCGCACCCTTGCCGCCATACAGGCGGGTCTGCTCGGTCATATAGTCGAGCGCCACGTGCATCAGGATGCCGCGCACATTGACGCGCGGGTTGACCTTTTCCTCACCCAGTTGCTCAAAGCCAAGCATATGGTTGAAGAAACCACGGTGGCGCGGGCTGATCTCGATGAATATGTAGTCGCAGGCATGGATGTCGCGCGCAAAGATGACCGACAGGTTGAACAGGGCCGCCAGATAACTCTTGGACGTGCCCCCCATGTCGAAGGCCAGCTTGGTGATTTCGCAAACCCGGGCGCCGCGCGCGCGGAATGCGTCGATCTCGTCCTTGAATAGCTGGTCGGCCAGCAGGCCGGACGGCGAATCCAGGCCCAGGGTCAAGGTGCCGACCGCGTCGCCGCGCCGGTGCGCCATCAGGGTGACGCGGTTGGGGTCCGGCGTCAGTGCGTGGGTCCCGGCCAAGCCGCGCCAGGCGTACATTTTGTGGATCAGCATGCTGGCCTTGTTGCGGCCCTCCGGCGTATCCACCAGCCGTATGCCGAACGATTCCTCGTCGGTTACGATGTCCTCTATGCCGGACTGAGCGCCGTCTTCAGCCACATTTGAATCGAGCAGGTTTTCCAACCCCGCCTCTAGCTCACCGTTCATGTCGATTTCCAGAATAAAAAATCACGCCACATAGGGAGGTCCGGAAATATCTTGGCATGTTAGCTCCTCCATGGCAAGTAATAGTTTACGGGACGATTACTATCAATATGGAAGCATCTTCGACATGCAGTTCAATTGAAACATATTGAATTCCATCAGGAAACAAATATTATATCCATTAGTGAGATTCGGTGAGAATTAATATTAATTATTTTAATTCTTCCGCCTTACCAACTGCACGGATAAAAATACGCTGCCGTCTCGGATATTCAATCTAGACCTGGGCGGTCATGGTTGCCGCCAATAACGGGGATAAGCAGCGCGGTAGCGCTCCACGCCGAGCCGGCCGCCGAACACCAGAGTGATGGCGCCGGATTCATCGGTGCGCAGGCGGTGCGCTGCCAGACTGCCGTAACGCCGGTAGACCTGGGCTTGCGGGTGGTGATAACGGTTGCGGTAGCCAACCTGGAATATCGCGTAACCGGGCCGCACTGCCGCCAGGAACGCGGGCGTAGAGGAAGTGCCGCTGCCGTGATGCGGCGCCAGCAGCACGTCCGCAGCCAGCCGGCCAGGGGCGCGGCCTAGCAGTTCGGCCTCCTGCGCCGCCTCGATATCGCCCGCCAGCAGCATCGCCCTGCCGGCGGCACTGATCCTCAACACGCAGCTGCGGCCGTTGTTCTTCAGCGCGGCATCGCCGTAGCTGGCGGCGGCCGGGTGCAGTACTTCGAACAGCACGCCGTCCCAGGTCCATGCCTGGCCGGCCTGGCAGCGCGTGTGCAGCGGTGCGGCGCGCACGACCGGATGGCCGGCGGGCAGCGAGCTCAGTGTCCAGGCCGCGCGCACGGCCTCCATCACGGCCAGCGCCCCGCCCGCGTGATCGGCGTCGGCATGGCTGACCACCAGCGCGTCCAGCGCGGTGATGCCGCGTGCCCGCAGGTAAGGCGCGATCACGCGGTTGCCCCCGTTGGACTCGGGCGTGTAGGCAGGACCGGTGTCGTACAGCAGCCGATGGCCGGCAGTCTCCACCAGCAGCGCCATGCCCTGCCCCACGTCGAACGCCACCACCCTGAATTCTCCCTCGGGCGGATGGCTGGGCACGGCAGCCAGCAGCGGCACCCACGTCACCAGGCCCAGCCAGCGCACCGGCCAGCCGCGCGGCGCCAGCATCCACGCGGTGCCGAACAAGGCCCAGCAAAATACCCAGGGTGGCGGCACCGGCGCGGTCCAGACGGCGATGCGGCTCGCGCTCAGCCACTGCAGCGCCTGCGCCAGCAGCCAGACCATCGCGTGCGCCAGGTGCAGCAGCGGCGCCGCCAGCGGCTCGGGCAGCACGGCGCCCGCCAGCGCCAACGGCGTCACCAGCAGGCTGACCACGGGAATGGCGACCGCGTTCGCCAGCGGACTGACCACCGAGACCTGCGCGAACAGCAGCATGGTCAACGGCACCAGCCCGACCGTGACGGCGTACTGCACGCGCGCGGCCAACTTCAGGTCCGCCATCCAGCGCTGGCGGCGCGTCAATGGCTGGCGGCGCGGCGGGCGGTGCGGCTGCGCTGGCGCCGCTCCGTGCGGCCGCGTGCCGCTGCCGGCTGCGCCAGCAATCGCCGCGCCCACGCCCAGCGCCACCATGTCGCCGCTGAGGTGATGCGTTTCGGTGCGTCCCACGGTGGCGTACAGGATGGCGGCAACGGCGCCGAACGAGAGCCAGAATCCCGGCCACATCACCGCCCAGGGATCGAGCAGCACCACCACGCCGGCCGCCAGGCAAAGCACGTGCGTAACGCTGGTGAGCCGGTCGCTCCACAGGGCCACAGCGATCACCGCCAGCATGTACAGCGTGCGCTGAGCCGGCACGCCGAAGCCCGCCAGCAGTACATAGGCCAGCGCCGCCATCATGCCCGCCAGCGCCGCCACCTTCTGCGCCGGCAACAGCAGCGGCAGTTGCGCGCGCGTGAAAAAGGAGCGCCGCCACAGCGCCGACGCAGCCAGCGCCACCAGGCCGGCGATCATGGTGATGTGCAGGCCGGAGATGCTGATCAGATGGCTGATGCCGGTACGGTTGAACACCTGCCAGTCCGACTGCGGTATGCCGCGCTGGTCCCCCACCACCAGCGCCACGATCACACCCGCATACTCCTTGCCCTCCAGCACCCGTTGTAGGCGCGCCCGCAGCACCGCGCGGCAGCGCTCCACCATGTTGGTGAAGCCAATGACAAACGGCGCCAGGCGCTGGTTGCGGCCATCCTGCCGCACGTAGCCGGTGGCGCGCACGCCCTGCTCCAGCAGCCACAATTCGTAGTCGAATCCGTACGGATTGGCATTGCCGTGCGGGCGCTGCAAGCGCACAGTCAGCCGCCAGCGCTCGCCCGGCTGCACGTCGCCTATCGCCAGCACTTCGCCGCGATAGCCCGCATACCAGGAAAGCGCGACCAGCGGCGGCACCCGCATCGCGCGCCGTTCCACCTGCTCCACCGCGAAATTGAAGCGCACGCCGCCCTCGAAGCGGTTGGGCAGGTTGGCGACGGTGCCGACCAGCGTGACGTCCCGGCCCTCATCGGCCTTGGCCAGTTCGGGCGCCAGCGCCGCCTGCGCCAGCAGCGCCGCCCAGCAGAACCCGACAGCAGCGCCCATCAGCGCGGCCAGCACGTGCCGCAGCCAATGCACCCGCACCGGCAGCCTGCGCGGCGGCGGCAACGGCAGCAGCGCCAGCGCCAGCGCCAGCGCCACCGCCCCGGCGACGGCGCCCGCCAGCGCCACCGGCGCATGCGCGGGCAGCGCCGCCTGCATCTGCAGGCACGCGGCACCGCCGACAAAGCCAAGAATTGCGCATCGCATACCGGTCCCAGCCAAAAAACCGATTATTGCGGAGCAACGGCCGGCGCGTACTACGCGCGATCAAACTTGCTGCGTGCGGCGCAACGATCTTCCGGGCCGGCGCCGCGACATGGAACCAAATGCGCCGGCCGCATGTCGAACTGACTTTCAATAGGAGGTGCGTCATGATGTTTCGATCAATGCTACCAGGGGATTTGTTCGCGGAACTGGACCGCTTTCAGCGCGACATCGAGCAAGCCCTGGATTTCGGCCCCAGCATCCGCGGCCTCGGGCGCGGCGGCTTTCCCGCGCTGAACGTGGGCGCCACGCCCCGCAGCGTCGAGGTGTACGCCTTCGTGCCGGGCCTAGAGCCCGCCAGTATCGATGTGCAAATCGAGAGCGGCGTGCTGACCATTGCCGGTGAGCGCGCGGATGACCTGTCCACCCAGGCGCAGCAGGCAACCGTCCAGATCAATGAGCGCTTCGCGGGGCGCTTCAAACGGGTGATCAGCCTGCCGGAGGATGCCGATGCGGACGCGGTGAATGCCGAGTACCGC
This sequence comes from Massilia sp. NBRC 108631, assembly GCF_059704565.1. Classification (NCBI taxonomy): domain Bacteria; kingdom Pseudomonadati; phylum Pseudomonadota; class Betaproteobacteria; order Burkholderiales; family Oxalobacteraceae; genus Massilia; species Massilia sp. NBRC 108631. The sequence goes on along the minus strand of NZ_BAAKJE010000235.1, from coordinate 697 downwards.
GACGGCGTGCTGCATGTCAGCGTTGCCCGGCGCCAACCGCCGCCCGCGCGCCAGATTTCTGTTCATTGACGGGAGAATGTCATCATGCAAAGCAATCAGCCGCAGGACCAGCAACAGAGCCAGAACCAGGCCGCCAACCCGGGACAGGATGGCGGCGCCCAGGGCCGCGAGCTGCAGCAGCAAGGCCAGCGCCGCGCCACGGCGGCCGGGCCGCGCCCGCTGCGGCCGCCGGTCGACGTGATCGAGGACGGAGGCGGCATTACGCTGCTGGCCGACATGCCCGGCGTGTCCAGGGACCAGCTTCAACTGCGGCTCGAGACCGGCAGCCTGATCATTGAAGGCGAACTCGGCATGGCCGTTCCGGGCGACATGGAATCGCGCTATGCCGAGGTGCAGCAGCAGTACTACCAGCGCACGTTTTCCCTGTCCAGGGAGCTCGATGCCGAGCAGGCCACGGCCGAGCTCAAGAACGGGGTGCTGAACGTGCGGATACCGAAAACCCAGCAGGCGCAACCGAGGAAGATCGAGATCACCAGCGCGTAAGCAAGCCGACAACGGGCGCAGGAGCCATGAGCGGAACGCATCGCACTAGACAAGTCGCCGGACGCCCGCTGCTGGTGGCGCTGGCCGTGCTGGCCTGTGCCGGGGCGGGCGGCTGTTCGCGCTCCGAGCCGCCGGCGGCGCCGGCGCCGCCACC
>NZ_BAAKJE010000234.1:0-209 GCF_059704565.1 Massilia sp. NBRC 108631 | reverse complement strand
CGAAGGCGCGCGTGGTCGACAGGCGGTCGCCGCCCTTGACGATCATGTCGTTGGAGTTGGCCTCGCCCAGCAGCTTGCCGCTGCCGGCGATGGCGGGATTGTTGACGTAGAAGGTGGCGCCGGGACGCAGGAAACTGGTGATCTGGTTGTTGGAATCGTACTTCACGCCCAGCTGCTGCGGGTTGTTCCAGTCGCTGAAGGCGATCACC
>NZ_BAAKJE010000233.1:0-209 GCF_059704565.1 Massilia sp. NBRC 108631 | reverse complement strand
GAACGCACGCTGATGCCGACCTTGGCGGCAGCGACTTCCTGGCCGAGCTTGGCTCTGAGTTTCTTGTAGATGCCCACTTGGTGATCTCCAATGCGTTTGCCGGCTACTCGTTGCCTCCCCAGCTCCATGCTGAATGAAACAACTGTAAACCTCGCTTCCGCACCGGGCCGGTTTCAGGTGACAACCGGCCAAGATAGTTGTCGTCTACC
>NZ_BAAKJE010000232.1:0-2600 GCF_059704565.1 Massilia sp. NBRC 108631 | reverse complement strand
GGGTGATGGTGGACGCGGTCAACGCCGTGATCGACATCCCGCCGTCCGACATCGAACCGGCGCCACAGTTCGGCGCCCGCATCCGCCCCGAGTTCATTGCCGGCATGGGCAAGGTCAACGGCAAGTTCGTGATCCTGCTCAACACCGACCAGGTGCTGTCGGTCACGGAGCTGGAAGCGATGGCGCAGATCGGCGGCGCCACCGCGTAGGCCGCGCCGCAGCACCCCCACCGCACTACCGAGGACAGACCATGCTCAACAATATGACAGTGCGGGCCAAGTTGATCACCCTGATCAGCGTGAGCCTGCTGGCGCTGCTCATCGTGATGCTGATCGGCATACGCGGCATGCAGCATGGCGGCGAAATGCTGGACGACGTGGGCCGCAACAAGCTGCCCTCGGTGCTGAACCTGCAGGTGGTGAATGAAGGCCAGACTGCGCTGCGCTCGGCCAGCCGCGCGATCGACGCGCTGGCCGCCTATCCTGAGCAGTTCGCCGAAATCGAGCGCAACCTGCGCAGCAAGCATGAATTCTGGAGCCGCGTCGACAAGGCCTGGAAGATCTACGAGCGGCTGCCGCAGGACAGCGACGAGGCGGCGCTGTGGCAGCAGTTCAGCAAGGAGTGGGAGCTGTGGAAGGCGGCCGACCAGCGCTTCGACCAGGTGGCCGGCGACCTGCTGCGCGCCAGCGGCGCCGAGCAGCGCAAGGCCGGCTTCGTGACGCTGCACCAGGACCTGATCGCGCTGCGGCCGCTGTACAGCAACGCGGAAAACGCGCTGACCAAGCTGATCGAGCTGAACGAACGTCGCGCCACGGAGGCGGTGGCGGCGGCCGAGGCCCAGTCCAGGAACGCGCTGCTGCTCATGTACGGCACCGCCGCCGTGGCGCTGCTGGCGCTGTCGGCCATGGGCTGGCTGGTCTTGCGCGGCATCCTGCGCCAGCTGGGGGGCGAACCGGCGTACGCGGCCAGCGTCGTGCACGAAGTGGCGCAAGGCAATTTCGCGGTGGACGTGCGGCTGGCGGCGGGCGACAACAGCAGCCTGCTGCATTCGATGAAACAGATGGTGGACAAGCTGTTGGCGCAGATCGGCGGCGAACCGGCCTACGCGGCGCGCATCGTCAGCGAGGTCGCGCGCGGCGACCTGACGGTGCAGGTCAAGCTGCGTCCCGGCGACCAGGCCAGCCTGCTGTACGCGATGAAAACCATGGTCGACAAACTGGCCGCGGTGCTGACCGAGGTGAGCAGCGGCGCGCAGGCGCTGGCCAGCGCATCGGAAGAAATCAGCGCCACCGCCCAGTCGCTGTCGCAGGCCGCCAGCGAGCAGGCCGCCGGGGTCGAGGAAACCAGCGCCTCGGTCGAGCAAATGACGGCCTCGATCGCGCAAAACACCGAGAACGCCAAAGTGACCGACAGCATGGCCGGCCAGGCCTCGCTGCAGGCGGCCGAGGGCGGCTCGGCCGTCAAGTCCACGGTGGAAGCGATGACGCAGATCGCCAAGAAGATCAGCATCATCGACGACATCGCCTACCAGACCAATTTGCTGGCGCTGAACGCGGCCATCGAAGCGGCGCGCGCGGGCGAGCACGGCAAGGGGTTCGCCGTGGTGGCGGCCGAAGTGCGCAAGCTGGCCGAGCGCTCGCAGGTGGCGGCGCAGGAAATCGGCGAAGTGGCCGGCAGCAGCGTGGAACTGGCGCAGAAGGCTGGCCGGCTGCTCGACGAGATGGTGCCCAGCATCAAGAAAACCTCCGACCTGGTGCAGGAAATCACGGCGGCTTCCGAAGAGCAGTCGAGCGGCGTGGCGCAGATCAACTCCGCGATCGGCCAGCTTAGCCAGACCACCCAGCAGAACGCGTCCAGTTCCGAGGAGCTGGCCGCCACCGCCGAAGAGATGAGCGGGCAGGCCGAGCAGCTGCAGCAGGCAGTGTCCTTCTTCCGGGTCGACGGCAGCGAGCGGCAGGCGGCGCGGCGCGCCCCGGCGGCGGCGCCGCGCGGCCGCGTCTTCGCCCCCGCCAAGCGGGCGCCGGCCATGGAGGCCGCGCCCGACGACAGCAATTTCGTCCGTTTCTAGCGGGGCAGGGCGGGCCGCCCTCCGCGCGCCGGCCCGCACTTGCGCGCCAGGGCGGTATCGCCTAGCATGGCCGCCTCACCGAACCGGAGGAAGCGGCCATGGCCATCACCATTTACCACAACAACGCCTGCAGCAATTCGCGCGGCGCGCTGGCGCTGATACGCGAAAGCGGCGTCGAACCCGAAATCATCGACTACCTGAGCGCGCCACCCACGCGCGCGCGCCTGCAGGAATTGATCGCGCAGGCCGGCCTGACGGTGCGCGGCGCCATGCGCGACAAAGGCGAGCTGTACGAACAGCTCAAGCTGGCCGACCCGGGCCTGAGCGACGACGTCCTGCTGGACGCCATGGCGGCCCATCCCAGCCTGATCAACCGCCCCTTCGTCGTCACTCCCCGAGGCGTGCGCCTGTGCCGTCCCCCGGCCCTGGTCCACGAAATTCTCTAATAGCAAAATGCTGTAAAGCAAAATGCTGTAAAGCAAAATGGGGTCAGGGTTAATTATTCAGGAAATATTTCCTGAATAATTAACCC
>NZ_BAAKJE010000231.1:0-338 GCF_059704565.1 Massilia sp. NBRC 108631 | reverse complement strand
CCTACTTTCACACTGGTTGCAGCACTATCATCGGCGCAAAATCGTTTCACGGTCCTGTTCGGGATGGGAAGGGGTGGGACCGATTTGCTATGGTCATCAGGCTTTGACTTGTACAAGCTCAGTTCCCAATTGGGCAACTGCGCTTTAAAATTCAGAAGAAGTATTTTAATTTATTAAGGTAGGGATTGTCAATCAACAATTCACATTACAAAGAGCACTTCTCGCTATAACTTATCAATGTTATAGGGACAAGCCTTACGGGCAATTAGTACTGGTTAGCTTAATGCATTACTGCACTTCCACACCCAGCCTATCAACGTCCTGGTCTCGAACGACCC
>NZ_BAAKJE010000230.1:0-336 GCF_059704565.1 Massilia sp. NBRC 108631 | reverse complement strand
TTGTCAGCTCCCCGAGGCTTATCGCAGACTTCTACGTCCTTCATCGCCTGTAATCGCCAAGGCATCCACCATGTGCACTTATTCACTTGTCCCTATAACCTTGACGGCTATCGGTATCAAGCATTTACTACTGTGTTTGATGATTTATCTACTACCCTGAGTATCTTGCGATACTCAATAAATCTTTACTTCTTCCAAATTGTTAAAGAACGATACTACTTAAACCTAAGTCTCAGGACTTACGTTTAAACAGTAAAACTGGTAGGGCTGGTTGGACTCGAACCAACGACCCCCGCGTTATCAACACGGTGCTCTAACCAGCTGAGCTACAGCCCC
>NZ_BAAKJE010000229.1:0-106547 GCF_059704565.1 Massilia sp. NBRC 108631 | reverse complement strand
GTTGCGCCGCCCGGCGGCTTACGCGCGGCGCGCCCCGCTAACCCGCCGGGCGGCGCGCCTGCCATCACACCCCCACGTAGCGGTGCCATACATCGGGCGCCGCGCGCAACGTGGGGGAATCCCCAGACCATACCACCTTGCCGCGTTCGATGATCGTATGCTGGTCCGCAAAGCGCGTCAGCCGCTCCACGTATTTGTCGATCACCAGCGTCGTCTGGCCCACGCTGCGCAGCCGCTCCAGGCAAGCCCAGATCTCTTCCCGTATCAGCGGCGCCAGGCCTTCGGTGGCCTCATCGAGTATGAGCAGGTGCGGATTGGTCATCAGCGCGCGGCCGATGGCCAGCATCTGCTGCTCGCCGCCGGACAGCTGCTTGCCCATGTTGCGCGCGCGCTCCTTCAGGCGCGGGAACAGCTCGTAGATGCGCGCCAGCGTCCATGGCGCGGCCGATTGCGAGCGGTTGGCGGCGAACGCCACCAGATTCTCCTCCACCGTGAGGTTGGGGAAAATCTGCCGCCCTTCGGGCACAATCGCCAGCCCTGAGCGGGCGATGCGGTCCGTAGTCATGGCGTCGATACGCTGGCCATTGAACGTGATGCTGCCCTTGCCGATCCGGTTCAGCCCCAGGATCGAACGTATGGTGGTGCTCTTGCCCATGCCGTTGCGCCCCAGCAGCGTGGCGATGTCGCCGCGCTTGATCTCGAACGTCACGCCGAACAGCACCTGGCTGCTGCCGTAGGCGGCCGTAATGTCCTGCACCTTCAGTATCGCGCTCATGCCGTCACCTCATCGCCAACTTCATCGCCCAGTTCGTCGCCCAAATAGGCTTTTTTCACTTCGATATTGCCGCGGATCTGGTCCGGCGTGCCGGTGGCGATGATGCGCCCGGCCACCAGCACCGAAATCCGGTCCGCCATGCGGAACACGGCATCCATGTCGTGCTCGATGATCAGCACCGCAATCTCCGGCCGCAGGCTTTCGATCAGCGGTATCATCTCCACCGACTCCTCGTGCCCCATGCCGGCCATCGGCTCGTCCAATAGCAGCAGGCGCGGACGCGTGGCCAGCGCCAGGCCTAGTTCCAGCTGCCGCTGCGCGCCGTGCGCCAGGCTGCCGGCCAGCTTGTCCACGTGCGGCCCCAGGCCGACCCGCTGCGCCAGGTCGCGCGCCTGGTCGAACAGCGCGCGCTCGCTCAGCGCCGCACGCCAGAAGCGCATGCTGGAGCCGCTGCGCGCCTGCACCGCCAGCGCCAGGTTGTCCAGCACCGAGAAGCGCGGGAAGATATTCGTGATCTGGTAGGAGCGCGCCAGCCCGGCCTGCACCCGCAGGTGCATCGGCATGCGTGTGACATCGTTGCCGGCAAACGCGATCCGGCCGCTGTCGGACGCCAGCGCCCCGGAGATCTGGTGGATCAGCGTGGTCTTGCCGGCGCCGTTGGGACCGATGATGGCGTGGATCTCGCCCGCATTCACGGTCAGGTTCAGATGGTCGGTGGCGGTCAGCCCGCCGTAGCGCTTGACCAGCCCCTGCAATTCCAGGATTGCACCGCTCATTGCCTCGCTCATTTCCGCTCTCCCTTAAAACGGTCCGCCAGGCTGGCCATACCCTTCGGCAGCAGCAGTACCACGATCAGCAGAATCACGCCCAACGGCAACTGCCAGTGTTCGGTGTACCCGGCCAGCACTTCCTCCAGTACCAGCAGGCCGAAGGCGCCCAGCACACCACCCCAAAAATAGCCGGCGCCTCCCAGGATCACCATCACCATCAGGCTGCCGGACTGGGTCCAGTGCACCAGGCTTGGGCTGACCAGCATGTTCTGGTTGGCGATCAGCGCTCCCGCCAGCCCGGCCAGCCCGCCGGCGATGGCGAAACAGGTCAGCTTGTAGCGGAACACGGGGTAGCCGATGGCGGCCATGCGGGTTTCGTTGTCGCGCACCGCCTGCAGCACGCGGCCGAAGCGCGAGTTGACCAGGCGGTGCATCAGCAGCAGGCAGCCGGCCAGCAACGCCAGCACCACATAGTAGAAGGCAGTGTCACCCGCCAGATCGAGGCCGGGCACGCCCAGCGAAGAGCGCGACATCAGGTTCAAGCCGTCCTCGCCGCCGTAGCTGCGCAGCGAAATGAACAGGTAGTAGACCATCTGCGCGAAGGCCAGGGTGATCATGATGAAGTAGATGCCGCGCGTGCGCAGGCACAGCGCGCCGATCGCCAGGGCCATCAGCCCGCCCACCAGCATGGCGGCCGGCCAGCTTATCCAGGCCGACACCACGCCATGCTGCATCAGGATACCCACCGCGTAGGCGCCGGCGCCGAAATAGGCCGCGTGGCCCAGGCTGACCATGCCGCCGAAGCCGAGTATCAGATTCAGGCTGCTGGCGGCCAGCGCGAAGATCATCAGCCTGCAGGCCATGCTGATGTAGAACTCCAGTCCCAGCGCCTGCGCGCCCAGCGGGAAAAGCAGGAACAGCGCCAGCAGCACCAGGGTGCGCGGCAGCGCAATGCGGTGGTGCAGCTTGCTGTGCAGATTGGTCTGTGAAATGCCATACATGATGGGCTCCTAGCCTCGTGCGGGGAACAAGCCCTCGGGTTTGAAAAACAGCACGGCGGCCATCAGGATATAGATCAGCATCGACGACAGGGCTGCCCCCAGGTCGGCCATCAAGCCTTCCGGCGCCAGCGCTGCCGTCAGCACCGGCAGCAGCGTGCGGCTCAGCGTGTCGACCACGCCGACCAGCAGTGCGCCGGCCAGCGCACCGCGGATCGAACCGATGCCGCCGATGACGATCACCACGAACGCCAGTATCAATATGCCCTCCCCCATGCCCGACTGCACCGTGAGTATGGGGCCGAGCAAGGCTCCCGCCAGCCCGCACAGCGCGGCGCCAAAGGCGAACAGCAGCGTAAACACGCGGCCGATATTGGCGCCCATCACCACCGCCATTTCGCGATTCGAGGCGCCGGCCCGCACCACCATGCCGATCCGGGTCTTCACCACCACGAAATACAACAGCAGCGCCACGGCGAAGCCGGCGCCGATGATGAACAGGCGGTAAGAGGAGTAGCTGAAGTGTTCAGTGAACTGCACCGGCGTGGCCAGCGCGGCCGGCACGTTGAGCGAAATTGGTGCCGCGCCCCACAGCATGCGCGCGGCCTGGTTGAAGATGAGGATCAGCGCGAACGTGGCCAGCACCTGGGACAGGTGGTCGCGCCCGTACAGCCGCCGCACCACCGCCAGTTCCAGCACCACGCCCAACAGCGCGGTGGCGCCCACCGCCAGCAGCAGTCCTATCCAGTACGATCCGGTCAGCCCGGTGAAGCTGGCGGCGAAATACGCGCCCGCCATATAGAGCGAGCCGTGCGCCAGGTTCACCAGGTCCATAATACCCAGTACCAGTGTCAGCCCGGCCGCCAGCAAAAACAGCATCAGACCGAATTGCAGGCCGTTCAGGCCGTGCTCGATCAGTAGCGCGATATCCATGCCCATCCCTCTCCGAAGAAGTGCCTTGAAAAATACTTTAAGCTTCAAGCATGCTACCCGAATTTGGCTCAGCATCAAGCTTTTTCGCTTGCTGGCGCGGCTTTTTTTCAGCCCCGGATATTTTTCTTGACGCCTATATATTTTAAGCTTAAAGTATATTTCAATCGCAGTGCACCAGCAGTTCGGACTCCCCCGCAGACATCGTCAACACGGAGCAGAAATGATCGCTACAGGCTACACCGACACCTTCGCACGGGACAATTTACCGCCGCGCGAGCTATGGCCCGACATGACCCCCTTGCTGCCGGCACTGCACTACCCCGAGCGCCTGAACTGCGCCGCCGCACTGCTGGACCAGATGGTGGCCAAAGGCCACGGCGCCAGCCCCGCCATCCACAGCTACAAACTATCCTGGACCTACGCCGAATTGCTGGAAAAAGTGGACCGCATCGCCCATGTGCTGCGTGCCTCCCGAGGCAACGGCCTCGGCCTGGAGGCCGGCAACCGCGTCCTGCTGCGCGGCGCCAACAGCCCGATGATGGCGGCGTGCGCGCTGGCTGTGCTGAAGGCCGGCTGCGTGCTGGTGCCCACCATGCCGCTGCTGCGCGCCAAGGAACTGTCCGTGGCCATCGACAAGGCCAAGGTCAGCGCGGTGCTGTGCTGCGCCGCGCTGGCCGAGGAAATGGAACTGGCGCGCAGCCAGACCGGCATGGCAGGGCCTGCCGTCTACTTCGGCGAAGGCGGCACGCTGGAACGGATGATGGAGGCCCAGCCGTCCAGTTTCGCAGCCGCCGATACCGCCGCCGACGACGTCTGCATCATCGGTTTCACATCGGGCACCACCGGCGTTCCCAAAGGCACCATGCACTTTCACCGCGACGTGCTGGCCATTTGCGACTGCTTCCCCCGCTCCACGCTGGGCTCCGCCGCCAGCGACGTTTTCATCGGCACGCCGCCGCTGGCCTTCACCTTTGGCCTCGGCGGCCTGCTGCTGTTCCCGCTGCGCGTGGGCGCCGCCGCCGTGCTGCTGGACCGCCTGACGCCGGACTTGCTGCTGAAGGCGATCCAGGACTTCCGCGCCACCATCTGTTTCACCGCCCCCACCTTCTACCGCCTGATGGCGCCGCTGGTCCAGGACTACGACCTGACTTCGCTGCAGAAGGCCGTGTCGGCCGGCGAAGCGCTGCCGAACGCCACGCGCACACTGTGGCGCGAGAGCACCGGCCTGGAGATCATCGACGGCATCGGCGCCACCGAAATGCTGCACATCTTCATCTCGGCTTCCGGCGACGCGGTGCGCCCCGGCGCCACCGGCAAGGCCATCCCCGGCTACCAGGCTTGCGTGCTGGGACCGGACGGCGAAGCGCTGCCGCCCGGCGAAGTCGGGCAGCTGGCCGTCAAGGGCCCCACCGGCTGCCGCTACCTGGACGACGCGCGCCAGCAACAGTATGTGCGCAACGGCTGGAACCTCACCGGCGACGCCTACCGCATGGACCAGGACGGCTACTTCTGGTACCACGCGCGCACCGATGACATGATCATCTCGGCTGGCTACAATATCGCCGCGCCGGAAGTGGAGGAAGCGCTGATGTGCCATCCGGCCGTGGCCGAATGCGCGGTGGTGGGCTGGCCGGACGAGGAACGCGGCCAGATCGTCAAGGCCTTCGTGGTGCTGCGGCCGGGCCACGAGGCCGGCGCCGAACTGGCGCGCACGCTGCAGGAGCACGTCAAGCAGACCGTGGCGCCTTACAAGTATCCGCGTGCCGTAGAATTCCTGGCGGCGCTGCCGCGCACCCAGAGCGGCAAGCTGCAGCGCCATGTGCTGCGCAGCGCGCCGCTCAAGTAAGCCCGTCACCAGGCCGATTGCCATCACACATAAGCACAACAACCATCCACCACCCAGCCAGGAGCCGCCAGTGAAACTCACCGCCACCGCATTCCGCCACACCGCCCTCGCCGCCGCTTCCGCCGCCGCCCTGCTGGCTGCGACCGCCCCGGCATCCGCCGCCGACAGCGTGAAGGTAGGCATGGTCACCACGCTGTCCGGCGCGGGCGCCGGCCTGGGCGTCGACATCCGCGACGGCTTCGCGCTGGCGCTCACCCACCTGGGCAGCAAGATGGGCAACCTGCCGGTGGAAATGGTCACCGGCGACGACCAGCAATCGCCCGACGTGGCCAAGCAGATGGTCGACAAGATGATCAAGAAGGACAAGGTCGACTTCATGACCGGCATCGTGTTCTCCAACCTGATGCTGGCAGTCGGCCCCACGGTGTTCAACTCCAAGACCTACTTCGTCAGCGCCAACGCCGGCCCGTCGCAGTATGCGGGCGAGCAGTGCAACCCCTATTTCTACAACGTCGCCTGGCAGAACGACAACCTGCACGAGGCGGTGGGCCAGCAGGTGCAGCAGCGCGGCTTCAAGAACGTGGCCCTGATTGCGCCGAACTACCCGGCCGGCAAGGACGCGCTGACCGGCTTCAAGCGTTACTACCGTGGCCAGGTGGCCGGCGAAATCCTCACCAAGCTGGGCCAGCTGGACTACGGCACGGAAATGGCGCAGCTGCGCGCCATGAAACCGGACGCGGTCTACATCTTCCTGCCGGGCGGCATGGGCGTGAACTTCATCAAGCAGTTCGTCGACGCCGGCCTGTCCAAGAACCTGCAGCTGTTCGGCCCTGGCTTCTCGGCCGACGAGGACATCATCCGCGCGGTGGGCGCGCCGATGCTGGGCATGTTCAACGCGTCCCAGTGGGGACACGACATCGATAACCCGCAGAACAAGCGTTTCGTGGCCGACTTTGAAAAGACCTACGGCCGCCTGCCCAGCCTGTACGCATCCCAGGGCTACGACGCGGCCATGCTGATGGATTCGGCGGTGCGCGCCGTGAAGGGCAACCTGGCCGACAAGGCCGCCGTGGGCAAGGCGCTGCAGGCAGCCAGCTTCAAATCGGTGCGCGGCGACTTCAAGTTCAACCGCAATCACTACCCGATACAGAAGTACTACGCGCGCATGATCGGCAAGGACGCACAGGGCCGCATCACCAACCGCACGCTGGGCGTGGTGTTCGACGCCCACCAGGACGCCTACGTCGGCGCCTGCAAGCTGTAATGAACGCAGGGGGGTTAGCGGAGGACGCCGAGTCCGGAACGCGTAACCCGCCACCACAGGTAACGGAAACAAGGAGTCACGATGAACATCACATGCATAGGCGGCGGACCGGCCGGACTGTATTTCGGCCTGCTGATGAAGAAGCAGAACCCTGCCAGCCAGATCACCGTCGTCGAGCGCAACCGCCCGTACGACACCTTCGGCTGGGGCGTGGTGTTTTCGGACCAGACGCTGGGCAACCTGGTCAACGCCGATGAGCAGACCGCGCGCACCATCCTGCAGTCCTTCAACCACTGGGACGACATCGACACCCACTTCAAGGGCGCCACCGTCACCTCGGGCGGCCACGGCTTCTGCGGCATCGGCCGCAAGCGCCTGCTCAACATCCTGCAGCGCCGCTGCGAAGAGCTGGGCGTGAAGCTGGTGTTCGAGACCGATGTGGCCGACGACCAGGAGATCGCGGCGGCCTACGACGCCGACCTGGTGATCGCCAGCGACGGCTTGAACAGCCGTATCCGGGGCCGCTACGCCGCCAGCTACCAGCCGGACATCGAGCAGCGCCAGTGCCGCTTCGTCTGGCTCGGTACCAAGAAGCTGTTCTCCGCCTTCACCTTCGCTTTCGAGGAAACCGAGCATGGCTGGTTCCAGGCGCACGCCTACCAGTACGACGGCGACACCTCGACCTTCATCGTCGAGACGCCCGAGGACGTATGGCGCAAGGCCGGCCTGGACCAGATGAGCCAGCAGGAATCGATCGCCTTCTGCGAGCGCCTGTTCGCCAAGCACCTGGACGGCAATGCCCTGATCAGCAACGCCACCCATTTGCGCGGCTCGGCGGCATGGATCACCTTCCCGCGCATCATCTGCAACAACTGGGTGCACTGGAACACCGTGGGCGGAAAACGCGTGCCAGTGGTCTTGATGGGCGACGCCGCCCACAGCGCCCACTTCTCGATCGGCTCCGGCACCAAACTGGCGCTGGAGGACGCGATCGAACTGGCGCGCTGCTTCGAGAAACACGGAGAGGCCGGCATGGAGCAGGTGCTGCAAGCCTACCAGAAAGTGCGCGCGGTGGAAGTGCTGAAGATCCAGAGCGCTGCCCGCAACTCCATGGAATGGTTCGAGAACGTGGAGCGCTACACCGCCATGGAAGCCGAGCAGTTCGCCTACTCCATGCTGACGCGCAGCCAGCGCCTGTCGCACGAGAACCTGCGCGTGCGCGACGCCGGCTACGTGGAACGCTACGAACGCTGGATCGCCGAACAGGCCCACGCCCAAGCCGGCTTGCCGCCGCCACCCGCCGGCCGCCACAGCATTCCGCCCATGCTCACGCCCTTCAAGCTGCGCGGCACGGTACTGAAGAACCGCATCGTGGTATCGCCCATGGCCCAGTATTCGGCGGTGGACGGCGTGGCGGGCGACTACCATCTGGTGCACCTGGGCGCCCGCGCCATGGGCGGCGCCGGCCTGGTGTTCGCCGAAATGACCTGCGTCTCCGCCGATGCCCGCATCACCCCGGCCTGCCCGGGACTATACGCGCCGGAACACACGGCGGCATGGAAACGCATCGTCGACTTCGTACACAACAACACCAGCGCCAAGATCGCCATGCAGATCGGCCACGCCGGCGCCAAGGGCTCCACCCGCCGCGCCTGGGACGGCATCGACCAGCCGCTTGAGTCGGGCAACTGGCCGCTGGTGTCGGCTTCCGAACAGCAGTACCTGCCCGGCGTGTCGCAGACGTCGCGCGCGGCGACGACTGAAGACATGGACCGCATCAAGGCCGATTTCGTGTCCGCCACCGTGGCGGCGGCCGAAGCGGGCTTCGACTGGCTGGAGCTGCACTGCGCGCACGGCTATCTGCTGTCGTCGTTCATCTCGCCGCTCACCAACCGGCGCCAGGACGAATACGGCGGCTCGCTGGAAAACCGCTGCCGCTATCCGCTGGAAGTGTTCCAGGCGGTGCGCGCCGCCTGGCCGCAGGACAAGCCGATCAGCGTGCGCATTTCGGCACACGACTGGGTCGAGGGCGGCATCACGCCGGACGACGCGGTGGCCATCGCCCGCCTGTTCAAGCAAGCCGGCGCGGACATGATCGACTGCTCGTCGGGGCAGGTCAGCAAGCAGGAAAAGCCGGTGTATGGCCGCATGTTCCAGACCCCGTTCGCCGACCGCGTGCGCAATGAAGCGGCTATTCCCACCATCGCCGTGGGCGCCATCTTCGAAGCGGACCACGCCAACAGCATCATCGCCGCCGGCCGCGCCGACCTGTGCGCGGTGGCCCGTCCCCACCTGGCCAATCCGGCCTGGACGCTGAACGAAGCCGCCAGGATCGGCTACCTGGACGTGGAATGGCCGCAGCAGTACACGGCGGGCAAGGTGCAGCTGGAGCGCAACCTGGAGCGCGAACGCCAGGTTGCGGCGGCCAACAGCGGCATGACGCCGCAGCAGATCGCAGCCAAGCTGCTGGAAGGATGAGCATGAATTCCCTCACCAGCGCCGGCGCCGGCCCGCTGCACGGCAAGCATGCCCTTGTTACGGGCGGCGGGCGCGGCATCGGCAGCGCCATCGCGCTGGCCCTGCTGCTGCAAGGCGCACGCGTCACCCTGGCCGGCCGCACCGCCGCCGTGCTGGAGCAGACCGCGCATGAGCTGGCGTCCGCGCTGGCCGGCGCGACCGCGCCCGCCGTAGACTACGTCACCGTCGACGTCACCAGCCGCGACTCGGTGGACCAGGCCATGGCCGAAGCGGCGCGCCGGCACGGCCGCATCGACATCCTGGTCAACAATGCCGGCCAGGCCGCGTCCGCGCCCTTCGCCAGGACCGGCAGCGACATCTGGCGCCAGATGATGGCGGTGAACCTGGACGGCAGCTATCACTGCATCCAGGCCGCCTTGCCCGGCATGCTGGCCGCGGGCTGGGGCCGCATCGTCAACGTCGCCAGCACCGCCGGACTCACCGGCTACGCTTACGTATCTGCCTACTGCGCCGCCAAGCACGGCGTCATCGGCCTTACCCGCGCGCTGGCGCTGGAACTGGCTACCAAGGGCATTACCGTCAACGCGGTGTGCCCGGGCTACACCGAAACCGACATCGTCAAGGACGCCGTCGCCAACATCATGGCCAAGACCGGCCGCAGCGAAGAGCAGGCGCGCGCCGAACTGGCCGCCGGCAATCCGCAGAAACAACTGGTGCAGCCCGAGCAAGTGGCCGACGCCGTGGCCTGGCTGTGCCAGCCCGGCGCCAGCGCCATGACCGGGCAATCGCTGGCAGTGGCCGGCGGCGAGATCATGTAAGGAAGCAGAGAATGGCTATCAAAAACCCGGCCGCGCAGGCCACGGACGCCCAAGCCGCGCCGTCCGCCCAGGTATTCGACCTGGAATCGCGCCTGACGCAAGACCACCACCAGTCGCTCAAGCTGTGGCTGCGCATGCTCTCCTGCACCACCATGATAGAGAGCGAAATCCGCACCCGCCTGCGCAATGAATTCGGCATCACCCTGCCCCGCTTCGACCTGATGGCCCAGCTGCAGCGCCATCCCGACGGCTTGCGCATGGGCGAGCTGTCCAAGCGCATGATGGTCACCGGCGGCAATATCACCGGCATCACCGACCAGCTGGAGCATGAAAAGCTGGTGCTGCGCGTGCCCGATCCTAAGGACCGCCGCGCCTACAGCGTCAAGCTCACCGCCGCCGGGCGCCGCTCGTTCGAGCGCATGGCGCAGGTGCACGAAAGCTGGATCGCCGAGCTGCTGGACGGCCTCTCGGTGAAAGAGAAGAACGACATGATCGCGCTGCTGTCGCGCATGAAAGGCCATCTGAGCGATGGCCCCCACCAGGACGAATAAGGAACACCGCCATGCGCTACCTCCAGGGAACCCCGCACCAACTGCCCGGCAACAGCCGGGCGCTGGCCGACTACCAGGCCGCGCACTTCAAGTTCGAAGTGCGCGCCGGCGTCGCCACCGTCACACTGAACCGCCCCGAACGCAAGAATCCGCTCACCTTCGGCTCTTACGCCGAGCTGCGCGACCTGTTCCGCGCGCTGGCCTACGCCGACGATGTGAAAGCGGTCGTCATCACCGGCGCCGGCGAGAACTTTTGCTCCGGCGGCGACGTGCACGACATCATCGGCCCGCTCACCAAGCTGGACATGCCCGGCCTGCTGGCCTTTACACGCATGACGGGCGACCTGGTGAAAGCCGTGCGCGCCTGCCCGCAGCCGGTGATCGCCGCCATCGACGGCATTTGCGCCGGCGCCGGCGCCATCCTGGCCATGGCGTCCGACATGCGCCTCGGCACGGAGCGCAGCAAGACCGCCTTCTTGTTCACCCGCGTGGGCCTGGCCGGCTGCGACATGGGCGCCTGCGCCCTGCTGCCGCGCCTTATCGGCCAGGGCCGCGCCGCCGAGCTGCTGTACACGGGCCGCTCGATGGGCGGTGCCGAAGCCGAACGCTGGGGCTTCTTCAACAGCCTGCACTCGCCCGATGCCTTGCTGGCCGCCGCGCAGGCGCTGGCGCAAGGCCTGGCCACCGGCCCCACCTTCGCGCACGGCATGACCAAGAAAATGCTGCAGCAGGAGTGGAACATGGGCGTGGACGAAGCCATCGAAGCCGAAGCGCAGGCGCAGGCCATCTGCATGGCCACCAACGACTTCCACCGTGCCTACCACGCCTTCGTGGCCAAGCAAAAACCCGAATTCGAAGGCAACTAAGGAGCCGCAATGTCCGACAAAGATTACCTGAGCTGGCCCTTCCTGGAGCCGCGCCACCGCCAGCTGGAGCAGGAGCTCGACAGCTGGGCCACGCAGCACATCGCCCAGGAGCACGAACACGACGTGGATACCGCCTGCCGCACGCTGGTCACGCAGCTGGGCCAGGCCGGCTGGCTGTCGCACGCCATCGCCGGCACCGGCCACGGCGGCGCATCCAACGCGATCGACACCCGCGCCCTGTGCCTGATCCGCGAAACGCTGGCGCGCCACAACGGCCTGGCCGATTTCGCCTTCGCCATGCAGGGCCTGGGCTCCGGCGCCATCAGCCTGTTCGGCAGCGACGCCAACCGCGAAGCTTACCTGCCCCGGGTGGCGCGCGGGGCAGCCATCGCCGCCTTCGCACTGTCCGAGCCGCAAGCCGGCTCCGACGTAGCGGCCATGCAGTGCGCCGCCGTGCGGGACGGCGACAGCTACATCCTGAACGGCGAGAAGACCTGGATCTCGAACGGCGGCATCGCCGGCTTCTACGTGGTGTTCGCCCGCACCGGCGAACAGCCGGGCGCACGCGGCATCTCGGCCTTCATCGTGGACGCGGGCACGCCCGGCTTCGAAATTGCCGAGCGCATCAACGTCATCGCGCCGCACCCGCTGGCGCGGCTGAAATTCACCGACTGCCGCATCCCCGCCGCGCAGCGGCTGGGCGAAGCGGGCCAGGGCTTCAAGGTGGCCATGGCCACGCTGGACGTGTTCCGCACCTCGGTGGCGGCCGCCGCGCTGGGCTTCGCGCGCCGCGCGCTGGACGAAGCGCTGGCGCACGCCAAGCAGCGCAAGATGTTCGGCCAGACGCTGGCAGACTTCCAGATGACCCAGGCCAAGCTGGCGCAGATGGCCACCGGCATCGACGCCGCAGCCCTGCTCACCTACCGCGCCGCCTGGCAGCGCGACCAGGGCCGCAACGTGACCAAGGAAGCGGCCATGGCCAAGCTGACCGCCACCGAAACCGCGCAGCAGGTGATCGACGCGGCAGTGCAGATGTTCGGCGGCCTGGGCGTGGTCAGCGAGCACCCGGTGGAGCGGCTGTACCGCGAAATCCGCTCGCTGCGCATCTACGAAGGCGCCTCCGAAGTCCAGCAGCTGATCATCGCGCGCGAAATGCTGCGCGCGTGATCCGGCACCCAACAACTGAGCACAACCGCGCATAACTGAGAGGTACACCATGCAATTCCTGCAACCACCAGGCTGGGTTCAGCCCAAGGGCTACGCCAACGGCGTGGCCGCCAGCGGACGCACCATCTGCGTCAGCGGCATGATAGGCTGGGATGCCGAAGGCCGCTTCCAGACCAGCGACTTCGCCGGCCAGGTCGAACAGGCCCTGCGCAACATCGTCGCTGTGCTGGCCGAAGCCAATGCCGGCCCGGAGCACGTAGTGCGCATGACCTGGTACGTCACCGACAAAAAAGAATATGTCGCCGCCTACAAGGAAATCGGCGTGGCCTACCGTGCCGTGTTCGGGCGCCACTTCCCCGCCATGACGGCGGTGCAGGTGGCGGGCCTGATCGAAGACGAAGCCAAGGTGGAAATCGAAGTCACCGCCATCGTGCCGGAAGCGGCGTGACCATGCAGCCCGTCCCGCAAGGCCCGCTCACACAAGGCCGCCTGACGCTCGGCGTGGCCGGCGCCGGCGCCATGGGGCGCGGCATCGCCCAGGTGGCGGCGCAAGCCGGCATCGACGTGTACCTGTACGACGTGCAGGACGGCGCAGCAGCCAAGGCCGTGGCCACCGTGCGCGGGCAGCTGGCCACGCTGGCCGGCAAAGGCAAGCTCACCGCCGAAGCGGCCGATGCCGCCGGCGCGAAGCTGCACGCGGCGCCATCGCTGCAGGCGCTGGCCGATTGCGGCATCGTCATCGAAGCCATCGTTGAACAGCTGGAATCCAAGCGTGCGCTGTTCGACGCGCTGGAAGGCATCGTACGCCCCGGCTGCGTGCTGGCCACCAATACATCTTCCCTGTCAGTGACCGCCATTGCCGCAGGCGCGCGCCTGCCGGACCGCATCGCGGGCTGCCACTTTTTCAATCCCGTGCCGCTGATGAAGGTGGTGGAGGTGATCTCCGGCGCGTTCACCGGCGCCGAGGCAACGCAGGCACTGACCGCCTTCGTGCGGCGCCTCGGCCACACGCCGGTGCAGGCCAGCGACACGCCCGGCTTCATCGTCAACCACGCGGGGCGCGGCTACCTCACCGAAGCGCTCAGGATCGTACAGGAGCGTGTCGCCAGCTTCGAGCAGGTGGACACAGTGCTGCGCGGCGCCGCCGGCTTCCGCCTCGGCCCCTTCCAGCTGCTGGACCTGACCGGGCTCGATGTCTCCCATCCGGTGATGGAATCGATCTACCGCCAGTATTATCAGGAGCCGCGCTACCGTCCCAGCCCCATCACCGCGCAGCGCCTGGCCGCAGGGCTGCTGGGTAAAAAGACCGGGCAAGGTTTCTACCGCTACGACGGAGACAGCACGGCCCCGCAGGCCGCCGCCCCTGCCGCCGCCAACGCTGGCGCGCCCATCTCCTCGCCCCAGCCCTGGACCGGGCCAATCTGGATCGACACAACCGATGCCGATACCCACGCCAGCCTGGCAAGCCTGCTGCGCGGCCTCGGCGCCTTCATCGACATCTCCGCCCGCCCCTCAGCCAGCGCCTTGTGCCTGGTGGCGCCTTGGGGTGAAGACACCAGCGCCAGCATCGCACGGCTGGAACTCGACGCCGGCCGGACCTTGGGCATCGACCCGCTCTGCGCGACAGGAACGGACGGCGCCGTCCCCGTGCACGCAACGCTGATGCTCAGTCCCGCCACCGATACCGGCCTCGCCGGGCGCCTGCTCGCGCTGTTCGAGCAAGGCGGCCACCCGGCGACGCTGATCAACGACAGCGCAGGCTTCATCGTCCAGCGCGTACTCGCCACCATGATCAACATCGGCTGCGACATCGTCCAGCAAGGCATCTGCACGCCGGCCGACCTGGACAGCGCCGTCACCCTGGGCCTGGGCTACCCGCGCGGCCCGCTCGCCTGGGGCGACCATCTCGGCCCACAGCGCGTGCTGGCCATCCTGCGCAAGCTGCAGCAGCTGAGCGGCGACCCGCGCTACCGCCCCAGCCCCTGGCTGGTGCGCCGCGCGCAGCTCGGCCTGTCCCTGCTGCACACCAACGGCGCCAGAGAGCAGCAGGCCGAACAAGGGCAGCAGCATGCGTAATCCCGTGGACAACCTCAGACAGGACGCCGCCGCCCTCTACCAGGGATACAGCGCGGCAGAGCTGGACCGCCAGTACAACGCCCGCGCCACGGTGCCGGACGCCACCATCTACCTGCGCGCCTACGCCGAACAGAGTGCCGCCATGCGCGCCGTGCTACCTTGCCGCTGCGGCGTGGCTTATGGCGAGCACGAAGACGAACAGCTCGACATTTTCCCTGCACCCAAACCCGACAGCCCGGTGCTGGTGTACATCCACGGCGGCTACTGGCGCGCCCTGTCCAAGGACGACTCCAGCTTCATGGCCGCCACCTTCACGGCGGCCGGCGCCACCGTGGTCGCGGTCAACTACTCGCTGGCGCCCGGTGTCACGCTGGACCGCATCGTCGAGCAGAACCGCCGCGCACTGGCATGGGTGCACCGCCACATCGCCCAATACAACGGCGACGCGGCGCGGATCTACCTATGCGGAAGTTCGGCCGGCGGCCACCTGGTCGGCATGCTGCTGGCGCCCGGCTGGCAAAAGGCGCATGGCCTGCCCGAGTACGCCGCCGCAGGCGCCTGCCCGATCAGCGGCCTGATGGACCTCGCGCCCATCCCCGCCACGCATATCAATGAATGGGCCAAACTGGACGCCGCAGCCGCGCGCCGCCTGAGCCCCATCCACCACCTGCCCGAACAAGGCGGCCCGCTGCTGGCTGTCGTCGGCGCCACCGAGACTGCGGAATTCCGCCGCCAGAGCCGCAGCTACGCCGACGCCTGGCGCGCCAAAGGCCTGCAGGCCGACTACCTGGAGATCGCCAGCACCAACCATTTCGACGTGGTGCTGGAGCTGGCCAAAGCCGACAGCCTGCTCACGCGCGCACTGCTGCGCATGATGGGCATGGGCGGCTGATTCAACGCCCGGCCAAGTGCGGGTAGGCCGGGCAGCCGGCGATCTCTTCGAGAAAGCCTTCGGCCGTGTAACGCGGGATCTTGTCGAATTCGCTGAGCACGCGCGCGCGGAATTCTTCGTGCTCATGCCAGCGCTCGGCGGGCATGCCAAAATAGTTGACGGGCGAGACCGACACGCTCAAACCCGGCCAGTGCTTCTGCAGCGTCATCAGGTAGCGCCGGGTCGCGCATACTTTTCCGATGACCAGCACACTGCGAACCGCAGCAATGTCCATCACCTCCGCCACCCTGGCCCGGCCGAAGCGCACGTTCTCGCCGGTGTTCATCGCCGCCGTCTCCAGTATAAGGGCCGATCCCGGCATGCCAAGCGCCACCAGCCGCTCGGCAATCATATCGGCCTCGGCCTCCGGCGAGAATCCCGTCCGCCCGCCCGATACCAGCAGGCGGCGGAACATGCCGGCCTGCCACAGGCTATGCGCCACCTCGCAAAACTCGCGCACGCCGTGACGGGTACCAAACAGAAATCCGAGGTCCGAAACACGTGCCGGAAATGACGGCATGATGTATTCGGCAATGCGCTGCAAATCGTCGTGTGACATGCGCGTTGAAGTTACAGCTTTTTGGTCATGAAAATGCGGCTGATACCGTCCGTTGCGGAGTCTATCTCGCCAAACGCTACCCACCCATTCTTTTGGTAGAACCCGGGGGCCTGGAAGCTGATGGTGTAAAGCACGGCGGAACGGCAGCCGCGTTCGCGCGCTTCTTCCTCGAACGCCTTCAGGATTTTCGTTCCCAAGCCCGAGCCGCGCAGACAATCCGGAAGGTGGAACAGGTCCAGAAACGCCAGCCCCAGCGAAGTCCTGCCGACAATGCCGCCGACCACTTCGTCGCTGTCGGGGTCTCGCACCATCACGCACAACGGGCGGCGATCATTCAGGCCCGCAGCCTGCTGATTGAACTCATCCAGCCCTTTGCCGAGGATCTCCTCAAATTGAGGCTCCGCGCTATCGGTGACAACAATAATGCTCTGTTTCAAAGTACTTCCTTTTTGTTCCGAGCTCGCAGGCCGCCGATGTTCGATCACGAGACACCGACACGGTCACGCTTCGGGGTTTCAGGGCGCATCGCTAGTCCAGATCCAGATGCCGGAATAGGTATATGGAATTGCAATGATTGTCGAAGGATAGCACCGCGAGACCGCCTCGGACTGCACGCATTTCCACTAAATCTGCACTCGCCGCGTCAGGCCACGCGGCGATTGTCCCACTGACGATCCAATGAAACCCATTTACCCAGCTTAATCAAACAATTTGGGACTGTTAAAGTACATCCATCGCAGCACACAACCCAACACGAAGGAAACCACACCATGAACATCCTGCAAATCAACTCCAGCGCCCGCAGCACCGGTTCCGAATCCACCCGTCTGGCCGACTCCATCGTCGCCAAGCTGACCGCCGCCAATCCAGCCGCCTCGGTCGAGCGCCGCGACCTGGCAAGCAACCCGCACCCTGTGATCGACGAGCCCACCCTGCAAGCCCTGTTCACCCAGGCCGACCAGCGTACCCCGGAGCAAGCGGCCCGCGTGGCGCTGGACGATGCCCTGATCGCCCAGGTGCAGGCAGCGGACGTGATCGTGATCGGCGCGCCGATGTACAACTTCGGCATCACCGTGCAGCTGAAATCGTGGTTCGACGCTATCGCCCGTGCCGGCGTGACCTTCAAGTACGGCCCAACCGGCCCGGTCGGCCTGCTGAACGGCAAGAAAGTCTACGTGGCCCTGTCGCGCGGCGGCCTGCACCGCGACGCGCCGAGCGACACGCAACTGCCGCACGTGAAAGCGTTCC
The DNA here is from genome assembly GCF_059704565.1 of Massilia sp. NBRC 108631. Classification (NCBI taxonomy): domain Bacteria; kingdom Pseudomonadati; phylum Pseudomonadota; class Betaproteobacteria; order Burkholderiales; family Oxalobacteraceae; genus Massilia; species Massilia sp. NBRC 108631. Next base: position 89,267 of record NZ_BAAKJE010000229.1, on the reverse strand, counting down.
TGAGCTTCGTGGGCCTGACCGACGTGCAGTTCGTCTACTCGGAAGGCCTGGGGATGGGTCCGGACGCCGTCGCCAAGGCACAAGCCGAAGCGGACGCGCAAGTGGACGCGGTCCTGGCATAAAAGCGGTACCGGCTGCGCCCATCAACTAAAGGAGTATGGCAATGACACAAGTAACCAAGGAAAGCGTGCAGCAATCGCGCGGCGTGGAGCGCATCATCAACGGCCAGGCCGTGATGGATGGCGCGGGCGTGAAGATCAACCGTGTCCTCACCCAGCCTTTGCAGCGCCGCCTCGACCCGTTTTTGATGCTGGATAACTTCGGCAGCGACTCGGCCAACGACTACATCGCCGGCTTCCCCGAGCACCCGCACCGCGGCTTCGAGACGGTCACGTACATGCTCACCGGCCGCATGCGCCACAAGGACAGCGCCGGCAACGAAGGCTTGCTGACCAACGGCGGCGTGCAATGGATGACGGCCGGGCGCGGCGTGATCCACTCCGAGATGCCGGAGCAAGAGGAAGGCCGCATGGAAGGCTTCCAGCTGTGGCTGAACCTGCCCGCCAGGGACAAGATGCGCGACCCGTGGTACCGCGACTTCAACGCCGGCGAAGTGCCGTCGTTCAGCACGGATGGGGCGCAAGTGCGGGTGATCGCCGGCAGCAGCCACGGCGTGGCCGGTGCGGTGCAGCGTGAAGTGACCGAACCGATCTACATCGACGTGGAACTGAAGGCGGGCGCCAGCTTCAGCCAGCAGATCCCGGCCGGGCACAACGCGTTCGTGTTCACCTATCGCGGCGGCGTGCACATCGGCGGCAAGCCGGTGGCCAGTGGCCGCATGGCGATCCTGGAAAACGTCGCCGGCGCCGACGGCGTGACGGTGCAGGCGGCCGAAGACAGCCGCTTCATCCTGATTGCGGGCAAGCCGCTGAACGAGCCGATCGCCCAGTACGGTCCGTTCGTGATGAATACCCAGGCCGAGCTGATGCAGGCGGTGGAAGACTTCCGCGCCGGCAAGCTGGGCGAGGAAGCGCACGCTTAGCAACCATCAAACCAGCCGCTGGGGGAGCAAGACCCCCAGGGCTGTTCCCATTTTCCGCTAAAATGCCGCCATGACATCCCCACTCATCGGTTGGCTCAAACATCTGAGCCGTATTTGCGGCTTCGACACCGCCGACTCCTTCCCACCCGGGCATGCGCACGCGCGCACGCGCTGGAACGCCGCGTATTTCGACATTGCCTCGGACGTGAAGGCGGACGAAATGGAGCGCCGCATCTGCGAGGCCATCGGCAACACACCGCTGGTATTCATGCACATCACCGCGCCCACACCCGGCATGCAGCGGGCGCTGCTGGGCGTGATCGAATCGCGGCTGCGGCACAACCATGGCAAGGAAGCGGCGCAACTGGCCGCCCTGCTGATCAAGGCCTACCAAAGTCCCCACACGATGGAAGCGATGCCCGGCCTGCGCCGCGCCATCGACAGCACCCGCGACGACGAAGCCCCCGCCCGCGTACGCAGCCTGCTCGAATTCCTCAACAGCATGCAATCGCCCTACGACGTCATCGAAATGCGGCAATAGCCCCGCCAGCCTGAGCCGCATTTTCCCCACTTCAGGGTCAGACCCCGAGGTTGGTGCAGAGTCTGCCAGGCACCAGATCAGTGCCGCACCACGGGCAAAACCGGCGGAGGATCGATTCGCAACATGGTCTCCGCGTCCGCAAATTCCTACTCTTTAAGCCATTTCTGACAAGCGACCTGAGCCGCATTTCGCGGAGTCGGGGTCTGACCCCGATGTGGGGGCATGCGGCTCAGCTCGCTTGACGGGGCAGTAGCGGTCGCGCAATTTCATGAACGGGGTTTCGATGGCGGCGTAGAGTAGCCAACCGGCAGGCAGGCTGATCGCTGTCATGATGCCGATCCCGCTCCAGCTGGCGACGCTGATGCCGTGCTGGGCTAGCTCGGGCTTGAGTAGCAGGAATAGCTGCTTGTGCGTGAGGTAGATGGCGTAGGACCATAGCGCCAGCTTGCCGAAGCCAGGTATCGGCGTCTTTTCCAGCAGCGAGCCGGGACTGAGCGCGGCGATCAGCAGCAGTGTGACGCCCAGCGCCAGCAGCGGGTAGCCGAATACGGTCATGCCGTAGCCGTAATGGTCTTCCGCGAACAGGTACAGCGCCGTGCCGCCCACCGCCATGCCGGCCGCCAGCGCCCAGTTGCCGTGCGCGGTGAGCTTGCTCCATGCGCCGGCGTGGTGGTTTTTCAGCAGCGCCAGCGCCACGCCGGCCACCAGCTCGTCGAAGCGGCATAGCGAGGAGTAATAGATCACGTTGTAGTACGGGAAGCCGCCGTCGCTGTTGCCCACCTGGGTCTGCCACAGGTAGCTGCGGATGGCCATGCCGCCCAACAAGCTGGCGGCGACCGCCACCCAGGCCCACGCCAGCGAGCGCCGCATGGCGGCGATCAGCAGCGCGATGGCCGGCAGCAGCACGTAGAACTGTTCTTCCACGCACAGCGACCAGGCGTGCGAGAACGCGGTGCCGGGGGTGAGATTGAAATTTTGCGTGAAGGTGAGGAATTGCCACAGCGGCGGCAGCGTCAGCCCGGCGCGGAACCAGGGCCAGAAGGCGTACAGGGCGAGCACCGCGTAGAACGCGGGCAAGGTGCGCAAAAAGCGCCGGATGTAGAACGTGCGCAGCGAAAAACCGCCTTCGCTGCGCATGGCGCTGAAGATCTGGTTGCCGATCAGGTAGCCGGACAGCCCGAAAAACAGGTCGACGCCGGTCCATCCAATCTCTCCCCAGAAGCCGAACGGCGCGCGGTTGCTGACGAACAGGACGTAATGGTTCATGAACACGAGCACGATCGCTAATGCGCGCAGCGTGTCTAAACCATGAATTCGGGTTATGGATTTCATATGCTATTTTAAGGGCGAACGGCTGAATCCCCGCTAGAATAACGGCCATTCATCAGTTTCGGGGAACCAGCATGACTGTAGCAAGCGATCTGCATTTTAAATCCGTCAACTATACCGGCCAGGGCAAGGGCCCGCGCGTAATTATCACCGGCGCCGTGCACGGCAACGAGACCTGTGGGACCAAGGGCATCTCCCGCGTGATGGAGGAGATCGACAGCGGCAAGCTGCGCATCCTGAACGGCATGGTAACGTTCGTGCCCATCGTCAATCCGCTGGCGTACGCCAAGGGCGAGCGCTCGGGCGACCGCAACCTGAACCGCAACCTGTTCCCCAACGAAAACCCGCAGGATTTCGAGGACCGCATCGCCAACTGGCTGTGCCCGCTGCTCGGCCAGCACGAGGTGCTGCTGGATTTGCATTCGTTTAACGCGCAGAGCCAGCCTTTCGTGATGGTCGGCCCGCGCAACAACGATGGCAAGCTGCAGCCGTTCCAGCACGAGGAGAAGGAACGCGCGCTGGCGCGCCGCCTGGGCGTGAAGCGTTTTGTCGATGGCTGGATGGCGACTTACGGCGCCGGCGTGCAGCGCCGCCTGCGCGATGATTCGCAGCTGGAGACCGTGCTGCGCTATGGCGTGGGCACCACCGAGTACATGCGCTCCACTGGCGGCTACGCGCTGACGCTGGAGTGCGGCCAGCACGCCGATCCGCAGGCGCCGGAAGTGGCGTACCGCGCCATCATGAACACGCTCGCCTTCCTGGGCTTGATCGATGCGCCGCAGCCGGTGCCGCTGGCGCCGGAGGATAGCGAGTACCTGAGCATGGTGGAAGTGCATGACAAGCAGGATGCGGCCGACAAGTTCAGCCGCGTGTGGTCGAGCTTTGACCGCGTGGCCAAGGGCGATGAGATCGGCCGCCGCGCGGACGGCACGCCGGTGCTGGCGTCCGAGGACGCTATCGTGCTGTTCCCGGACACCAACGCCCGCGCAAACGCCGAGTGGTACTACCTGGCGAAGGCTAATCCGGCAGGCTTCTGAGGCAAGGCTAGGCGTTCAGTTTTCCTGAATAATTCCTTCCGAGTCCGTGCGTTGATTCGGATATTGATGGCTTCTATACTGGGTTTCATTCACCCCTCCACAGGAAACCATCATGTCCGATCAAACTGCCTTCATCGTCCGCCTGACCGCCAAACCCGAAGTGCGCGAGCGTTTTCGCGCCGAACTGTTCAATGTCGTGAACCGCATGGCGCAGGAGCCTGACTTCATCAACACCTGGGTGCATGAGGATGCCAACGACCGCAACACCTTTGTGCTGTACGAAACCTGGGGCTGCAGCCGCGACTTCTTCCTCGGCACCCACCTGGCCAAGGACTACCGTGTGCAGTACGAGGCCTTGCTGCCCGAGCTGCTGGCGAAGGAGCGCACCATCGATTTCCTCGATATCGTCGCTTCGTATCCGGGCCGCAGCGCTTAGTGCGCCAGTTTCAGGCCCAGAATGCCGCAGGTAATCATGGAGATGCAGACCAGCCGCAGCACGCCGGCTGGTTCGCCCAGCACCAGGATGCCGAACAGCGCCGTGCCCACGGTGCCGATGCCGGTCCACACGGCGTAAGCCGTACCCAGCGGCAAATCGCGCAGCGCCAGGCCCAGCAGCGCCATGCTGCCGCCCATGGACAGCAGGGTCAGCACCGACGGTACCAGCTTGCTGAAGCCTTCCGTGTATTTCAGGCCGACCGCCCAGCCTATCTCCAGCAGTCCGGCAACAAACAGGAACATCCACGCCATTTTCTCTCCTTATCGGGCCAGCGCGCAGTATATCATTGCAACATTTCCATCATGAAAAGGACGCCCGATGATATTCATTGCACAAGTCGTCACCGGCCTGGTGCTGTTGATCCACGTCTATATTGTGCTGCTGGAGACGGTGCTGTTCCGCACGCGCGGCCGCCGCGTATTCGGCCTGAGCGCCGAAAAGGCGGAGATCGTGCAGCCGGCCATGTCCAACCAGGGCTGTTACAACGGTTTCCTGGTGGCCGCATTGGCGGTGGGATTTTTGCACCCGGACCCGGCCACGGCGCGCGCTTTCACCGTGTTCGGCCTGTGCTGCGTGGCGGTGGCGGGTGTGTGGGGCGCGGCCACGGTAGCGCGCCGCATCCTGTTCGTGCAGACGGTGCCGGCGGGGATCGCCCTGCTGCTGCTCCAGCTGGCCTGACCTTCTTTGAGTTGCCGACGTGCCGCCAGCACGTTTTTTCTTTATATCGTAGAATACCGATATACGCATCGGATTTTATAGATGCGAGTATCGCTAAAGCCCAATATGGACATTGACATCGACGCAATCCACAAGGCGCTGGCCAATCCGGTCCGGCGCCAGATCCTGGCCTGGCTCAAGGAGCCGGAAGCCTATTTCGCCGACCAGGCCCACCCGCTGACCTTCGGTGTCTGCGCGGGCCTGATCGACCAGCGCACCGGCCTGTCGCAATCGACCGTGTCGGCCCACCTGGCGACCTTGCAAAAAGCAGGCCTGGTGACGGTGCAGCGGGTGGGACAGTGGAATTTCTTCAAACGCAACGACGACGTGATCCAGGGCTTTATCGACCATATGAACCAGGGCCTGTAATCAATGACCGGCCCGGCAACTCAAGGAAGATAACCATGGCTAACCTGTTTGACCCTATCAAGATCGGCGACCTGACCCTGAACAACCGCGTCATCATGGCGCCGCTGACGCGCGCCCGCGCCGTGGGCGGCGGCCGCGTGCCGAACGCGCTGATGGCGGAATACTACGTGCAGCGCGCCTCCGCCGGCCTGATCCTGAGCGAAGCGACCGCCGTCACGCCGCAGGGGGTGGGCTACGCGGACACGCCGGGGATCTGGTCCGATGAACAGGTTGCGGGCTGGAAAGTGGTCACCGACGCGGTGCACGCGGCCGGCGGCAAGATCTTCCTGCAGCTGTGGCACGTGGGCCGCATTTCGGACCCGAGCTTCCTGAACGGCGACGCGCCGGTGGCGCCAAGCGCCATCGCGGCCAAGGGCCATGTCAGCCTGCTGCGCCCGCAGCGCGAGTATCCGGTGCCGCGCGCGCTGGACCTGGAAGAAATCCCGGGCATCGTGGCCGCCTACCGCAAGGGTGCGGAAAACGCCAAGCTGGCCGGTTTTGACGGCGTGGAGATCCACGGCGCCAACGGCTACCTGCTGGACCAGTTCCTGCAGGACGGTACCAACAAGCGCACCGACGCCTACGGCGGCCCGATCGAGAACCGCGCCCGCCTGATGCTGGAAGTGACCGACGCCGTGGTCGAGGTGTGGGGTGCGGGCCGTGTCGGCATGCACCTGGCGCCACGCGGCGACGCCCACGATATGAGCGATTCCAACCCGGCCGAGACCTTCGGCTATGTGGCGCGCGAGCTGGGCAAGCGCGGCATCGCTTTCATCTGCGCGCGCGAAGCGGTGGGCGAGGATAGCCTGGGGCCGCTGCTGAAGAAAGCATTCGGCGGCATTTACATCGCCAATGAGAAGATGGACAAGGCTACGGCCAACGCCATCCTGGCGGCGGGCACCGCCGATGCGGTGGCCTGGGGCAAGGACTTCATCGCCAACCCCGACCTGCCCGCGCGCCTGCGGCAGGACGCGGCGCTGAATCCGCAGCGTCCGGAAACCTTCTACCATTCGACGGCGGAAGGTTACACGGACTACCCTGCCCTGGCGTAAGCCATCGGCGGTTCCGGCGGGTTGCGCGGCTGCGCCGCTAACCCGCCCTACGGCATCTACCGGCGCCGTAAGGCGCCGGCCTCATCTAGCCCACCAGCTTGGCGTCAACCGAATACCGTCCAGCGCCGGCCAGCGCGATGGTGCCGAACACGATCACCAGCAGCCAGCCGAACTGCCCTTCTGCAATGCTCCAGTCCGGGTGCACCAGCACCATGGACACGGCCAGCAGGAACACCACCGGCAATGCCGCCAGGCGGGTAAACAGCCCCAGCGCGATCAGCACCGGACACACCACCTCGGCAAACAGCGCGCACCACAGGGTGAGCGCGCGCCCCATGCCTAGCGGGTCGTCGATGTGCGCCAGCTCTTGCTGGTAGTGCACGATCTTGGGCACGCCGTGCACGTGCAGCAGCAGGGCCGCCCCCGCGATGCGGGCAAACAGCAGCCCCGCATCGGGCATGAAGGGGCCAATCAGTCTACGCAGCAGCGCCGTCTTTTGCGCCGTCATTTGTTCTGGTACCCGCCGTAGTATTTGACCGGGCTCCAGTCAGGCGAAACGTCCGGCACCGGCTGCGCGTACTGGCCGAATTCCTTGCCCGCATACACCACCTTGCCGTTGACCACGGTGAGCGCGCTTTCCAGGTTCTTGATCTGCTCTACCGGCATGCTGAAGTAGTCCTGCGGCAAAATCACCAGGTCGGCGTACTGGCCCTTGGCAAGCGTGCCCTTGACCTTTTCTTCGCCGCTCATCCAGGCGCTGCCGCTGGTCATCAGCTTGAGTGCTTCGTAGCGGCTCAGGATGTCCTTCGGCTGCCACAGGCTCAGGCCGCCGGCGGTCTTGCCCGTCACCGCCCAGTACACCGACGGCCACGGGCCGTAGCTGCTCACGCGGGTGCCGTCCGTGCCCAGGCCGACCGGCACTTTCATCTCCAGCATCTTGCGGATCGGCGGCATCTGGCGGGTTTGGGCGCCGTATTGCTTCCAGTAGTGCTCGCCCTGGAAGTACATGCGGTCCTGCACGGCGATGCCGCCGCCCAGCGCTTTCACCCGCGCCAGCTGCGCGTCGCTGATGGTTTCAGCGTGGTCGAAGAACCAGCGCAGGCCTTTCAGCGGCATTTCTTTGTTCACTTTCTCGATCACCGCCAGGTCGCGGTCGATCGATTCGCCGTAGGTGGCGTGGATGCGGAACGGCCAGCGGTTCTTCACCAGCAGGCGCAGCACGGCTTCCAGTTCGCCTTCCATGTGCTCCGGCATGTCGGGACGCGGTTCGAGGAAGTTCTCGAAGTCGGCCGCGCTCCAGACCAGGTTTTCGCCTGCGCCTTCGGTGGTGTAGCCGTTGGCATAGAACATGTGCTGGTTGCTGTCCGGCTTGGTCAGCGTGAGCCAGCGCTGGTAGTCTTCCAGTTCCTTGCCCGGCTTTTGCGCGAACAGGTAGTAGGAGGTGCGCACGGTCAGCTTGCCGTCCTTGGCAAGCTCGACGGTCACGCCGTAGTCGTCCGGGAAGTTCTGGCCGCCGCCGCCCGCGTCGATCGCGCTGGTCACGCCCAGGCGGTTCAGCTCGCGGTAGTAGTGCAGCGTGGAGTTGATCTGCTGGTCGCGCGGCAGCACGTTGGTCTTGGCCAGCGTGGTGTACAGGATCAGCGCGTTCGGCTTGGCGATCAGCTTGCCGGTCGGCTTGCCTTGCGCGTCCAGCTCCACCACGCCGTCCTTGAACTTGGTGTCCTTGTTGTAGCCCAGGGTCTCGATACCCTTCTGGTTCAGGAAGCCCAGGCCGTACAGGTACAGCAGGAAGACCGGTTTGTCCGGCACGGCGGCGTTGATTTCCTCCAGCGTCGGCAAGCGCTTTTCCTCGAACTGGAATTCGTTCCAGCCGCCCACCACCTTGATCCAGGCGCCGTCCGGCGTGCGCGCGGCCTGCTCCTTCAGCATTTCCATCGCTTTTTTCAGCGAGGTCACGCCGTCCCAGCGCAGCTCGGCGTTATAGTTCAGGCCTTCGCGGATGACGTGCAGGTGCGAGTCGTTCAGGCCGGGAATGACGGTGCGTCCGCCGGCGTCGATCACTTGCGTGTTGGCTTTTTTGAGCTTGAGGATCTGGGCATTGCTGCCGACGGCTTCGATTTTGCCGTCTTTCATCGCCACGGCCTGGGCAAAACTGCCCTCCTTGACCATGGTGGCCACTTTGCCGTTGGTGATGATAAGGTCGGCCGCGAAGGCCGGCGTGAGGAACGCCGCGGACAATGCCGCAGGCAGCACCAGCCTGGTGAATACCGGATTCATGTTGTAGTCCTTGTTTTTTCTAGGGCACATCAAAAATGGCGGCCGGCCGGCACTGCTTTACTGCTTACTTCAAATACTTATTCCTTGATCGCTTCGATGGCGAAGGTCAGGGTTACTTCATCGCCCACGTGCGGGGCGTATTTGCCGGCGTTGAAGTCGGACCGCAGGATCTTGGCGACGGCGTTGGCGCCGCAGGCGTCCTTCTTCAGCATCGGATGCGGCATGCACTGGAACGAGGTCACGGTCAGGGTCACCGGCTTGGTGATGCCTTTGATGGTCAGGTTGCCGTCCACCGAAGCCACTTTGTCGCCGGCGAAGTTCACCTTGGTCGATTTGTAGGTGATGGCCGGGAACTTGGCGGTGTCCAGGAAGTCCGCACCCTGGATGTGGGTGTTAAACAGCGGGAAGCCGGTGTTGACCGACTTGGTGTCGATGGTCACGTCCACCGAGCCGGTTTTCGCCGCTTTGTCGATCACGATCTTGCCTTCGGTCTTATCGAAACGGCTGACCTGGTTGGAATAGCCGAAGTGCGAGTACTCGAAGCGCGGCGCGGTGTGGGCAGCGTCCAGAACGTAGGTTTCCGGTGCAGCATTGGCAGCCATGGACACGCCAGCGGCGATCAGCAGAGCAACGATTTTTTTCATAGTAAGACTCCAGTCGGTAATGATTATCGGAACGGGCTGGTTGCCCGTGATCTTTGTGATTGAAGGCGATTATGCGCTGGCACAAATCGATTGTAAAACGGAAAATATACCGGTTTATTATCGAAAAAATCGATCATAGTCGCGTAGACTGAAGCAATCATGTGCGCAGTGTACAGATGGGCGCACGCAGCGCCCATCTGCCAAAGGTAGCATCTTTAACTCAGGCTTGTGCGCGCAGTACGTGCGAGAGAATGCGCTGCTCGAACGCGGCAAAGGCGGCGGCGGCACCGCCGTCGTGTCCAGCGGTGCGCACGGCGGCGCGGGGACGGGGGAGATCGATCGCCAGGTCCAGCGCAATGGCGCCATCCTCGATCAGCAGCACGCGGTCGGCCAGGGCCACGGCTTCGCTCACGTCATGCGTCACCAGCACGGCGGTGAAGCCGCGCGCCAGCCACAGGGATTCGATCAGCTGCTGCATTTCAATGCGGGTCAGCGCGTCCAGCGCGCCCAGCGGTTCGTCCAGCAGCAGTACTTGCGGCTGGTGCACCAGCGCGCGCGCCAGCGCCACGCGCTGCTTCTGCCCGCCGGACAAGGCCGACGGCCAGTCGTCGGCGCGCTCGCCCAGGCCGACCGTGGACAGCGCGGCGGCAGCGGCGTTCAGCGCGTGCGGCAGGCCGAGCGCCACGTTTTCCACCACGGTTTTCCAGGGCAGCAGGCGCGCTTCCTGGAACATGATGCGCAGCTGCGCCGAACGCAGGCCGGCGCTGTCGTCCTCGGCCCGGTTGCCGGCGGCGCCGAAGCCGATATCGCCGCTGTCGGCACGCTCCAGGCCCGCCAGCGCGCGCAGCAAGGTGCTCTTGCCACAGCCGCTGCGGCCGACAATGGCGACGAACTCCCCCGCCTGCAGTTGCAGGTCCACGCCGCGCAGCACCTCCCGCGCGCCGTAAGACTTCCTCAGCGCCGAGATGCCGACGGCGACGCCCGTGCGTCCGGGTGCGCCGCGCGCCGCCGGTTGCCGTTGCTGCCGCGGCTGCGGCCGGACCTCGTCCGGCAAGGCGCGTTCCTGCACATCGGCCAGCAGGTCGGATTCAAAGTAAGTGGGTGCGGGCAGCATGGCGCTCCTTGTCAACGGTAGGCGGGATTCCAGCGCAGGAAGTGCTTCTCCATGGCGCGCGAGGCCAGGTCGGCGAGCTTGCCGAGCAAGGCGTACAGCAATATGCCGACCAGCACCACGTCCGTTTGCAGGAATTCGCGCGCGTTCATGGTCATGTAGCCGATGCCGGCTTGCGCCGAAATGGTCTCGGCCACGATCAGCAGCACCCACACCAGGCCAAGCGAGAAACGCACGCCCACCAGTATCGAAGGCAACGCGCCGGGCAGGATCACGTCGCGGTACAGCGCCCAGCCGCCCACGCCATAGCTGCGCGCCATCTCGATCAGCGCCGGGTCGGTGGAGCGGATTCCGTGAAAGGTATTCAGGTAGACCGGGAAGAACACGCCCACCGCCAGCAGGAACAGCTTGGCCGTCTCGTCGATCCCGAACCACAGGATCACCAGCGGTATCAGCGCCAGCGCGGGGATGTTGCGTATCATCTGCAGCGTGGTGTCGAGCAGCGTTTCGGCCCGGCGGAAGCTGCCGGTCAGCAGTCCCAGCGCCAGCCCGGCCCCGGCGCCAACCGCAAAGCCGGTGCCGGCACGCCACAGGCTGGTGCGCAGGTGCGTCCACAACTCACCGGAGACCGCCAGCGTCCAGAAGGCCTGCGCCACCGACCACGGCTCCGGCAGCACACGGCTGGACAGCCAGCCCATGCGGGCCGACACTTCCCATGACAGCAGCAGCCCCACCGGCAGCAGCCAAGGCGCGAGTGCGGGCACCCGCCGCGCGGCCGCAGGGCCACTCCCCTTCAGCGCGCCGCGCGCCAGCGCCAGAAAGGCCGCCAGCCAGCCCGCTGCGGCCGGGCGCCCGCTGGCCGGCACGGCGTCGCAGGATGAGCAAGTGTCGGCGCGCTCCCCGGTGTGCGCCATGTCAGGCCGCCTTCTTCGGCAGGATATTGCTGGCCATGATTTCGCCGAACGGTCCGCTCAGCGACTGCTCGGTGGCGGCCTTGCCCTTGCCCAGCAGCGGAAACACCAGCTCCGCGAAGCGGTACGACTCTTCCAGGTGCGGATAGCCGGAGAAGATGAAGGTATCGATGCCCAGGTCCGCGTATTCCTGGATGCGGGCATGCACCGTCTCGGCGTCGCCCACCAGCGCGGTGCCCGCGCCGCCGCGCACCAGGCCCACGCCGGCCCACAGGTTGGGCGACACTTCCAGCTTGTCGCGCCGGCCGCCATGCAGCTCGGCCATGCGGCGCTGGCCTACCGAGTCCATCTTGCTGAACGCCGCCTGCGCCTTGGCGATTACCTCATCGTCCAGATGGCTGATCAACTCCTCGGCCGCGCGCCACGCCGCCTCATTGGTCTCGCGCACGATCACGTGCAGGCGGATGCCGAAACGCACCGTGCGGCCGTGCCTGGCGGCGCGTGCGCGGATATCGGCTATCTTATCGGCCACGGCGGCGGGCGGCTCGCCCCACGTCAGGTACACATCCATCTGCTCCGCCGCCAGGTCGTGCGCCGGTTCGGACGAGCCGCCGAAGTACAGCGGCGGATACGGCTTCTGCACCGGCGGATACAGAGTGCGCGCGCCCCTCACCTGGATATGCTTGCCCTCGAAATCGTAACCCGCGTCGCCGCCCTCGCCCGCCAGCGAAGCGCGCCACACGCGGATGAACTCATCGGAGATCTCGTAGCGCTTGGCGTGGTCGGCGAACAGGCCGTCGGCCTCCAGCTCGCCCTGGTCACCACCGGTGACCACGTTGATCAGCAGGCGGCCATTCGACAGCCGGTCGAAAGTGGAGGCCATGCGCACCGCCAGGCCGGGCGTGGACAGGCCGGGACGCACCGCCACCAGGAACTTCAGCTCTTTAGTGACGTTGATCAGCGACGACGCCACCACCCACGCGTCCTCGCAGGAACGGCCGGTGGGTAGCAGCACACCGTCGTAGCCGAGCGTGTCGGCCGCCACGGCCACTTGCTGCAGATAGTCCGCATCGACCGCACGCGCGCCCTTGGACGTACCGAGGTAGCGGCTGTCGCCATGCGTGGGAATGAACCAGAAAATATTCAACGGCATTGCAAATCCTCTTTAAAGCTTAAACGGCAGCAGCGCATCCTTGACGGCGATCGGCTTGGGTATCAGCTTCAGGCCCGCGAACGCATCCGCGACCTTCTGCTGCGCGGCGATCACTTCCGGCGTCACCGGTTTCACGCCGTAGGCGTAGCGCGATGCCGCCAGCTCCACCACGCCGGTATCCAGGCCGGTCTGCACGGCCAGGATGGCGGCAACTTCCTTCTGGTTCTTCACGCCCCATTGGTCCACCTTGGCCAGCTCATCGATGACGATACGGACGATTTCCTGATTCGTTTCGGCGTAGGGCCGCGCCGCCAGGTAGAACTGGTGGTTGGCGACCAGGCCCTGCCCGTCCACCAGGACCCGCGCGCCCAGCTGCTTCTCGGCTGCCGCCAGGAACGGGTCCCAAATCGCCCAGGCGTCCACGCTGCCGCGCTCGAAGGCGGCGCGCGCGTCGGCCGGCGGCAGGAATACCACTTCCACGTCCTTGTACGCGAGCCCGGCCCTCTCCAGCGCTTTCACCAGCAGGTAGTGGACGTTGGAGCCTTTGTTCAGGGCGATCTTCTTGCCTTTCAGGTCGGCCAGGCTGCGCGCCCTGGAGTCCCTGGGCACCACGATGGCCTCGCTGGACGGCGACGGCGGCTCGTTGCCCACGTAGACCAGGTTGGCGCCGGCGGCCTGCGCGAAGATCGGCGGCGCTTCGCCCACCGTGCCGAAATCGATGCTGCCCACGTTCAGGCCTTCCAGCAGCACCGGGCCGGCGGGGAACTCGGTCCACTTCACGTCCACGCCTTTGGCTGCCAGGCGCTTTTCCAGCGTGCCGCGCCCTTTCAGCAGCGTCAGCGTGCCGTATTTCTGGTAGCCGATGCGCAGCACCGGGCGAGCCTGCGCCTGGGCCATGCCCGGCAGGCCGGCCACGGCCGCCCAGGCGGCGCCCGCGAACAGGTAGCCCAGGGTGCGGCGGCGGGCGGCGCGCTTGTGTTGATTGCTCATGTAGTTTTCTCGCTTCTGTCTTTTTTCTTTGTTCTTATGCTGCCTGGCTCGCAGGCGTGTACGGATGCTCTTGCAAGGTGCGCACCGGGGCGCCGTTTGCGATGTGGACGCCGTGCGCGGCGTGCCCGCCCAGGCCGATCGCAGCGGCGCCGCCGACGGCGCGCGGGCGGCCCAGCGGCGCGAGCGCGGCCACCAGCTCGTCCACGCCGGCGGCCACGCGCACCGCAATCGGCGGCGCCAGGGCCAGCCCTTCCTCATCCTGCCAAACCAGCTGCTGGCTGGTGGCGAAGATGCTGGTCAACACCTGCTTCGCGGCCAGCGCATGCAGCACCGGCCGCAGCGCGTAGTCCAGCGCCAGCATGTGCGACTGCGTGCCGCCGGTGGCGATCGGCAGCACCACCTTGCCCGCCAGGCCGTCCTGCGGCAGCAGGTCCAGGAAAGCCTTCAGCACGCCCGAGTAAGAAGCCTTGTAGACCGGCGTGGCGATCACGATGGCCTGGGCGGAGGCCACCGCCCGGATGGCGCGCTGGACGCCTTCATCGCCGATTTCGGCATGCAGCAAGGCCTGCGCCGGCAGGTCGCGCACATGCACCCGCTGCAGCTGATGGCCGTGCACCGCCAGCTTGTCGCCGATGTGCAGCAGCAGCCGGCTCGAACTGGAAGGAAGCGCTGGACTGCCGCCAAGAAGTAGGATGCTCATTTTTCTCCCCGTGTCTGGATGGTTTTTTCAGACTACGGCCGTCCGCCTGAAAGCAGAACGAATTGTTTTGCGCATCGATATTTGGTTTCCGCCGCATGACGTTTCCGCATATTGAAAGCCGGATTTCTTCGTGTACGGCGTCGCAATCCCGGTGCGATACTGGTCCGCATCGATACCACCGGAATCCGTATCATGGATCTGTACCATGGATGAACCCTTCTTCGCCGAAGACCCTATCGCAGTCGCCTCGGCCCTGGCCGCCCGGCTGGCGGAAAGCGCCGTCGCGCGCGACCGCGCCGGTGGCCATGCCGCCACCGAACGCGAATGGATACGCGCCTCAGGCCTGCTCACGCTGTCCATTCCAAAGGAGCATGGCGGCCAAGGCGCAAGCTGGAGCACCGTCTGCCAGGTGATCCGCGTCCTGGCGCGCGCCGACAGCGCACTGGCCCATGTCTTCGGCTTCCACCACCTGCAACTGGCGGGCATCAGGCTATCCGGCAGCGCGCAGCAGCAGCGCCGCCTGCTCTCGGACACCGTCGAACAGAATCTGTTCTGGAGCAACGCCCTCAATCCGCTGGACAAGCGCACCACAGCAGCGGAAACTCGCGGCGGTTACGAGCTGAATGGCCTGAATAGCTTTGCGTCCGGCTCTGCCGGCTCCGACTGGCTCACGCTGTCGGCCTGGCACGCGCCCACGCAAAGCGCGCTGATCGCGGTGCTGCCCACGCGCCAGGAAGGTCTGCGCGTGCAGGCCGACTGGGACGCCTTCGGCCAGCGCCAGGCCGACAGCGGCAACGTCTCATTCAACGGCGTGCGCCTGCCGGAGGAACTGGTGCTACAGGCTCCGGGCCAGACGCCCACGCCGCAGGCCACGCTGCGTTCGCAGGTCGCGCAGCTGATCATGGCCAATCTCTATCTGGGTATCGCCGAAGGCGCGTTCGAGGCGGCGCGCCGCTACACCAACGACGAGGCGCGGCCGTGGCTCCAGTCCGGCGTGCCGTCCGCCAGCGACGACCCGCTGGTGCAGCACCGCTACGGCCAGTTGTGGACGCTGCTGCGGCCGGCCCAAGTGCTGGCGGACCACGCCGCGCAAGAGCTGGACCGGGTATTCGCACAAGGCGCGCAAGTGAGCGCGCGCACGCGCGGCGAACTGGCGGTCGCCGTGGCGGAAGCGAAGGTGCTGGCGCACAAGGCCGGGGGCGAGATCAGCAGCCAGCTGTTCGAGCTGACCGGCGCGCGTTCAACCTCGTCCAAATATGGCTTCGACCACTACTGGCGCAATGCGCGCGTGCATACCTTGCGCGATCCGGTCGACTACAAGTACCGCGACCTGGGGCGCTTTGCGTTGCAAGGCGCGCTTCCTGAACCAAGCGCCTATTCCTGAAACGAGCTTCATGACGAAAACCACGCAAGTCCCCCGCGCGCCGCTGATACAGATCCGTGGCGCCAGCAAAACGTTCGCCCTTCCCAAGGGCGGCCAATTCCACGCCGTCAAAAACGTGTCGCTGGAAGTACGCGAGGGCGAAATCTTTGGCCTGATAGGCAAGAGCGGCGCCGGCAAGTCCACCTTGCTGCGTTTGATTAACCTGCTGGAGCGGCCGGACGGCGGCAGCGTGACGGTCGATGGCCGCGAGCTGACCACGCTGGGCAAGCGCGATCTGCGCGAGGCACGGCAGAACATCGGCATGATCTTCCAGCAGTTCAACCTGCTGCAGAACGCCTGCGTGTTCGACAACGTGGCCTTCCCCTTGCGCATCCACGGCGGACGCAACGCGGCGCAAATCGCGGCGCGCGTGCGCGACTGCCTGGAGCTGGTGGAACTGGGCGGGAAGGCCGACAGTTATCCGGCCCAGCTGTCGGGCGGGCAGAAGCAGCGCGTTGCCATTGCGCGGGCGCTGGCCAGCGGACCGGCGGTGCTGCTGTGCGACGAGCCTACTTCGGCGCTGGACGCGGAGACCACGCGCGCCCTGCTCGCCACGCTGAAGGACATCAACCAGCGGCTGGACGTCACCATCGTCATCGTCAGCCACGAACTTTCCGTGCTGGACGCCATTTGCGACCGCGTGGCCGTGATCGAGGATGGCGCCATCGCCGAACAATTCTCGCTCAACGGCAGCGAAGTCCGCCAGACGGCCCTCGGCCGCGAACTCGCCAGCCTGCGTCCCGTAGCAGCAACCGCGGCAGCAACAGCGGCAGCGGCCCTCCGCCAGGAGGCCGCCCATGCTTGAGAAAATCATCACCCTGCTGCCCGAGCTGTGGACCGCGCTGGGCCAGACGCTCACCATGCTGGGCATCGGCCTGTCCGCCGCCGTGGTAATCGGCGGCCCGCTGGGCGTGCTGCTGTTCCTGGTAGCCGACGGCCAGTCGCTGCAGAACAGGCCTGCCTCACTGCTGCTGGGCTGGTTCGTCAACACGGTGCGCTCCTTCCCCTTCATCATCCTGCTGGTGGCGCTGGTACCGCTGACGCGCATCATCGCCGGCACCTCGATCGGCCCGCTGGCGGCCGCCGTGCCGCTGTCCTTCGCGGCCATCCCCTACTTCGCCCGCATGGTCGAACAGGCGCTGCGCGAAGTGCCGCGCGGCGTGCTCGAAGCGGCGCACGCCATGGGCGCGTCCGAACTGCAGATCGTGCTGCGCGTGCTGCTGGTGGAAGCCCGTTCCGGCCTGGTGCTGGCGCTCACCGTGCTGTCCATCAGCTTCCTGTCCTATTCCGCCGTGGCGGGCGTGGTGGGCGGCGGCGGCATCGGCGACCTCGCCATCCGCTACGGCTACTACCGCTTCGAAACCGACATCATGATCGCCACGGTCGCCGTGCTGATCCTCATCGTCCAGACCATCCAGTTCACCGGCAACCGCATCGCGCGCCGGCTCGACAAACGTTAATCCAAAGGAGTACCCATGACCACTTTCCACCACGCCCGCCGCCGCACCCTGATCCTTCGCGCCGTCAGCATCGCCGTGCTGGCCAGCGCCGGCCTGGCTGCCGGCCTGGCCTCCGCGCCCGCCAACGCCAGAGATCCCAAGGAAGTCGTAATCGGCACCAGCGCCGGCCCCTACGCGGACCAGATCAAGCTGGGCATCAAGCCCATCCTCGAGAAACAGGGCTACAAGGTCAAGCTGGTTGAGTTCAACGACTACATCCAGCCCAACTTCGCACTGGCCGAAGGTTCGCTGGACGCCAACGTTTTCCAGCACATCATCTACCTGAAGAAGTTCGCCAGCGAGCACAAACTGGCGCTCAGCGAGCTGGTGACCATTCCCACCGCGCCCATCGCCATCTACAGCAAAAAGCACAAGACCCTGAACGACGCCAGGGAAGGCACAACGGTGGCCCTGCCCAACGACCCGGCCAACCAGGCGCGCGCGCTGGTGCTGCTGGATCAGCTGGGCTGGATCAAGCTGCGCAGCGGCACCGATCCGATCCGCGCTTCGGAGAAGGACATCGCCACCAACAACAAGAAGATCAGGCTGGTGCCGCTGGAAGCCGCGCAATTGCCGCGCTCCCTGCAGGATACCGACTACTCCTTCGTCAACGGCAACTACGCACTGGCTTCCGGCCTGAAGCTGAAGGAAGCGCTGGTAACGGAGACAATCTCGCCGAACTACATCAACCTGGTGGCGGTGCGCACCGCCGACAAGGACAAGCAGTTCGCCAAGGACCTTGAAGCGGCCTACCGCTCGCGCGAATTCCTTGCCGTGACGAACAAGCACTTTGCCGACTACTCGAAGACCGACTACCAGCTGGCGCTCGAGGCAAAGTGAGCAAGCAAATCCGCTTCAACGCGTTCCAGATGAACACGGTGGGACACCAATCGCCCTGCCTGTGGACCCATCCGCGCGACACCAGCCACCGCTACACCGAACCGTAGCACCGAACTGGCGCGGCTGCTGGAAGCGGGCCGGTTGGACGCCGTGTTCCTGGCCGACGTACTGGGCGTTTACGACGTCTGCCAGGGCGATGTGCAAGCGGCGCTGGCTTCCTTCAGCCAGGCCGACCCGGAGCGCAAATGGACCGTGCGCGAGGCTGCCGGGTTCATTGGCCTGGGCGGGCGCGGCCCGGTGCTGTTGGGCGATGCGCGCCGGGTGGCGGACCAGCTGGAGGGCTGGCAGGACGACACCGGCATCGACGGCTTCAACCTGGCGTTCGCCGTGGCGCACGAATCGATGCGGGACGTGGTGGACTGCAGCGTGCCCGAACTGCAGCGCCGCGGGCGCTACCAGCGCGAGTACGCGCCGGGCACGCTGCGGCAAAAGCCAGGGAGCCGGCTGCCGTCGCCGCCCTAGCGGCAGTCGTTGCGCATCTGCGCCTGGGACACGTTGCTGTTGGCAGGCACGCTCTGCGTGAGCCACACATTGCCGCCGATGGTGGAACCGGCGCCGATGGTGATGCGGCCCAGGATGGTGGCGCCGGCATAGATGACCACGTCGTCCTCGACGATGGGATGGCGCGGCGTTCCCTTGATGAGCGCGCCGTTGGCGTCGGCCGGGAAGCGCTTGGCGCCCAGCGTGACGTGCTGGTACAGCCGCACGCCCTGCCCCAGGATCGCGGTTTCGCCGATCACCACGCCGGTGCCGTGGTCGATGAAGAAGCTGGCGCCGATTTGCGCCGCCGGGTGGATGTCGACCCCGGTCTTGGAGTGCGCGATGTCGCAGATCAAGCGCGCGATGAACGGCGCGCCCAGCTGGTGCAGCAGGTGCGCCAGGCGGTAATGCAGGATGGCGATGGTGCCCGGGTAGCACAGCATGATCTCGGCCACCGACGTGGCGGCGGGGTCGCCCGCGAACGCGGCCTGCACGTCCGACACCAGCAGCGCGCGGATGCCGGGCAGCCCGGCGGCGAACTCGCGCGTGATGTTGTTGGCCTGCTCGGTCAGCGCTTCCTCGCTGCTGTGGTTGGACTGCTCGCGGAACTGCAAGCCGCGCCGCACCTGCTCGGTGAGGCGGTTCAGCGTGGTGTTGAGCGTGTCGCCGACGAAGTAGTCGATGCTCTCGTCGGTGAGGTTGGGCCGGCCGTAGTGGGTGGGGAACAGCACGGCCGACAGGCCATTGACGATGGTGGTCAGCGCCTCGCGCGACGGCAGCTCGCGCACCCGGCCCTGGTGGCGGATATTGTGCGTCGCCTCGCGCGAGATGCGCAGCTGCTCGATCACCGGTCCCAAATTCCAGTGCGGAGGACGCACGCCGGTGCCGTCATAAGTATCGATAGTCATGGGATCTCAAAAAACAATGTTATAGCCTTGGGAGCATAATCACCCGCCCCCGCAAAGCGAAGGAATTATTTCGCCGTTCGATATGCAAAATACGCATATCGATATACCTCTGGCGGCCTGCCTGCGGCGGCGCCACCGGCAGAAGCTGCGCGCGTGACGTAAAATACCGCTCCAGGCAACAATAACCGATCTATGAATATTCTGCTGACACTGCTCCTGGCCGGGCTCACCATGGTCGGGCCGCTGGCCATCGACACCTATCTGCCATCCTTCCCGGCCATCGCCCTGGCCTTCGATGCCAGCCCCATCGCCATCCAGCAGACCCTCAGCCTGTTCCTCTTCTGCTTCGCCTTCATGATGCTGTTTTACGGCACCATGTCCGACTCCTTCGGCCGCCGCCCCGTCATCCTGGTCTCGCTGGTGATCTACACCGCCGCCTCCATAGGCGCCGCGCTGGCGCCATCCTTCGGCGTGCTGCTGGCCTGCCGCATCCTGCAAGGCCTGTCGGCCGGCGCCGGCATGGTGGTCAGCCGCGCCATCGTGCAAGACCGCTTCGAGGGCGCGGAAGCACAAAAGATCATGTCGCACGTGATGATGGTGTTCGGCCTGGCGCCGGCGCTAGCGCCCATCCTGGGCGGATGGCTGCAGGTGTCCTTCGGCTGGCGCGCCATCTTCTGGTTCCTCACCGGCTTTGGCGTGCTGATGTACTTCGCCGTGCTGCGCCTGCTGCCGGAAAGCCTGCCCAGGCAGGACCGCCATCCCTTCCACGCCGGTGCAATCGCCGCCAACTACTGGAAAGTGCTGTGCCACCGCCAGTTCCTGCTGCTGTCCGTGAGCGTGGGCATGGCCTTCGGCGGCTTTGCGCTATACATCGGCTCCGCCGCCTACTTCGTGATGCACATCCTGCACCTGCCGGAGACGGCATTTGCCTGGCTGTTCTTCCCGCTGATCAGCGGTTCGGTGGCGGGGTCCGCGCTGTCGGGCAAGCTGGCCAGGCGCTATTCGCAGAGCGCCCAGATCTGGGCCAGCTACGCCATCATGGGTGCGGCCGGCGCGGTCAACATGGCGTACAACTACTACTTCGCCGCGGAAGTGCCGTGGGCGGTACTGCCGCTGTTCGTGTACTCGTTCGCACTGGCCATCGCCATGCCGCCGATGACGCTCATCGCGCTGAACCACTTCCCCAACAACAGCGGGCTGGCTTCGTCGATGCAGTCCTTCATCCAGATGATCTTGTTCGCGCTGATTTCAGGCGTGGTGGCGCCGCTGCTGTTCGACAGCGCCTACAAACTGGCTTGCGGCGTGATGGCGGGCCTGGCGATCAGCTTCGCCGCCTGGGTGGCGGCGCACCGCACTACGGCCACGGCGCCGGCGTAACCTCGATATACTGCGCGCCGCCCTGCTCGGGCTCGGGTTCGCCCGCCTGGGCGGGATGATCCAGGCGCGCATCTCCCGTCAGGCCCAGCGCCAGGATTTCCTTGCGCGCCTCGACAAAGTCGGAACTGGAAAGCGGCCGGCCGCGGTCCGGCCAGTTGGCGATGGCCCAGTTCTGCACTTCCTCGAAGCGCTGCCATACCTCGTTGATAAACTGGCGCCGCTGTTGCTCATCCATTGCTGTTCTCCAAGATAGCCCTGGAGCCAGTATAAGCCTGCCGCAGCGCGCCGGGGCGCACGGCAGGCTATCACCCCTCTTTAGAAATAGCGGGCGATCTGCACCCAGGCACGGGTGCGCGAGGAGGTGCCGTCCGAGTCGTCGCCGTTGGCGGCGCGCGCCGGATTGCTGCCGATCTTGGTGGCGATCTGCAGCGAGGCGACAGTTTTCGCCATCGGGCGCCAGCTCAGGCCCACGCCCGCGCCCTGCAGGCTGTACTTGTTGGCCGCGCCGGCCGCCAGCGCGCCCGCGTAAGGCGAACGCACCAGCGTGACCCGCCCAATGTCGTAGAACACCGACAGGTCCAGCTTGTAGGCCGGCACGTCCCAGTGGGTTTCCAGCGTCAGGGTATGGCCTGCGTCGCCGCTCGCCTCGCCGGCCGGGTAGGCGCGCACGCGGCCCACGCCGCCCAGCGACAGCTTTTCGCCCGACTCCAGGTTGCCCGATGCGAGCTGGCCGCCCACGCTGGCCAGCAGCGTCACGCCCGGCACCAGCGCCTGGATGCGGCTGACCTGGTAGTTGAAACGGGTGAACCTGCCGGCGGTGCCCGGGCCGGCTGCGTCGCCGGCGGCAAAGGCCGCGTTGCGCGACAGGTCCACGTCGCCGCGCGTGACGTCGGCAATGGCCGACACCAGGCCGCCGCCGCCCAGGCTGTCCTGCATGTTCAGGCTAACACCCACGGTGAGGTTGCGCACCAGCTTGTCGCTGATCTGGACGTCCTTGGCCGAGTTCTCATAGCGCTTGTCGTCGTAGCCGGCGCGCAGCTGGATGCTGCGAAAGCGCGAACGCAGCAGCGGATGCGTGACCAGCACCTGGCTGATGTTGGCGCTGCCGCTGGAGTCGAGCGACGCGAATTCCTTGCCCAGCTTGTAGCGCATGCGCGAGTGCGCCACGCCGGCGCGCGTGCCCGCGCCGCCCACCGGCATCACGTAGCCCAGCCGGCCGTAGTTGAAGTCGGAGCCGGTGGTGGATGCCAGTGCGGACAGCTGTCCGCCCTGCCCGCCGATGTCGTCCACATTCAGCCCGCCGGAAATGCGGGTGCGGCCGGTGTAGCGGTTCGATGCGTTGTCCAGGCTGACGTTACCGTTGAACATGGGGCCTTCCGACAGGCCGATGTCGACTGCGGTCTCGCCGAACTGCGCGCCGGGGCTCAGCTCGGCGCGCGCGTTCACGCCGGGCAGGTCTTCCACCAGCAGCATGGCGCGTTCCAGCTCCGCCTCCTTCAGCGGCTGGCCGGTCTGCAGCACGCCGTCGAGGTAGCGGCGCACCAGCGCCTGGCTGACGCGCACGCTGGCGTCCGGCACCAGCCGCACGCTGGACAGGCGGCCCTCGAGCACCTGGATGGTGACCACGCCCTGCGCCAGTTCCTGCGCCGGCAGCGTGGCCGACGCGATCAGGTAGCCATGGGCACGGTAGTGGGCGGAAACGGCCAGCGCGGCCTCGCCCAGTTCCTTGAAGCTCACTTCACGGCCGGCGTACGGCGCCAGCACCTTCGCCAGCTCCTGCTCGGTGAAGGCGCTATTGCCCCTGAAAGCGTAGCCCTTGACGAACACTTTCTGGTCGCCCGGCAGCGCGGCGCTGCTCTGCGGCTTCACGTCCGGCACCACCTTGGCGCCGGCGCGCAGCGGCGGGATCAGCGCCGGCGGGCGGTTCGATTCCAGTACGCCGCCGGCGTCCGGCACGGTCTGCGCGAACACGGCGGCGGGCGCCAGCAATATCGCCAGTGCGGCGGCGCGGGCTTTGACTTCCATGTGATTCATGTTGCTCATTACTCCAGGTTCCTTACGCCGCCATTGCGCGACACGATCTTCGAATTGCCGTTCACATAGGTGACACCCACCGGTGCGCCAGGCACACCCGGCGTAGCAGCGTTATTGCCGCTGCTGCCGTTGCCGCCGTTCGGGTTGCCGCCTTCGTCGCGCGCCTCGGCCAGCAGCGTCTGCGGCGTGCTGCTGCCGTTGGAAGCGCCAAAGCCGCCCACATTGCCGCCAAAGCCCAGCCCGCCGTTGCCCGCGCCATTGGCGCCGGCCGAAGCGGTGCTGCCGACAATGGCAGCCACCGGATCGAACCTGCCCGGCTGGACCCCGGCCGACGTTACCGTCAGCACGCCATCCAGGTAGAACACCTTGTAGTCATTGAGTGCCGCGCCGCTGGCGGTGATGGCGTACTGGCCGGCAGCCGATTGCGTGGTGGCGCTGGTGGCCAGGACCAGGTTGCCCAGGATGTCGCGCGTGTCGCCGCCCACCAGGCCGCTGACGCTGCTGGTGAATGCCGGATTGGCCGTTCCCTGCACGCGCGTTTTGTCGTCCACCACCACCGTCAGCGTGGCTTGCGAGATGGTGCCGGTGCCGCTGGCCGTGCTGCTGGCCAGCGCGTAGTTCGATGCGCGGCCGGTGCCGCCGTCGGCCAGCGAGTAGCCGCTGGCGGTGACGGTCTTGCCGCTGCCTGCGCTGCGGGTGTCGAACGCGCCGTTGGCCGGGCCGTTCAGGGTCAGGCTCTCACCCGCCACCAGGCCGGCCAGCGTGCCGCGGCTGCTCAAGGTGGCGGCGGTGCTGCCGTCGTACACCTTGGTGGCCGCCTGCACGCCGGTCACCGTGACGGTGCGCGCCGTGATGGCGCCCGCGCCGGTGGCCACCGACGGCAGCAGATAGTTCGACAGCAGCGTGCCGCCCGTTGCGCTGAAATTCGACGCCGCCAGGTCCGCGGTGACCGTGCTGGCGCCCGCCACGTTGGCGTCGTTGTAACGGCCAGTGCTGCCGCTCTGCAGCGTGGCGCCCTGTCCCGCCACAAAGCCGGACAGCGATACCGAACCCGGATTGAGCACGGCGCTGGTGGTACCGTCGTAGGTCTTGACGGTGGTGCCGGCGATGGTGGCCTGCAGCGCGCGCTGCGTGATGGTGCCGCTGCCGCGTGCGCTACCGCCAGTGAAGGTGTAGTTGGCCGCGTCCGCGCCGCTCAGCGCCAGGCCGGTGATGTTAACCGTCTTGCCGCTGCCCGCATTGGCGTCGCTGAAGCTGCCCTGGCCGCTCACCTGCAGCGCATCGCCCGCAACACGGTCGTCGCTCAGCACCACGGTGGCGCTGGTGCTGCCGTCGTATACCTTGGTCACGTTGGCGGCGCTGGCGTTCAGCACGCGCTGGGTGATGGCGCCGGTGCCGCTGGCGGTGCTCGATGCCAGCACGTAGTTGCCCGCGTCCGCGCCGGACAGCGCGATGCCGCTGACGCTGACGGCCTTGCCGCTGCCCGCGTTCTTGTCGGCGAAGGCCGCCGCGCCGCCGGTAAGCGACAGCGCATCGCCCGCGACGCGGTTGTCGGCCAGCGCCACGGTGGCGCCGGTGGTGCCGTCGTACACCTTGCTGTTGACCGTGACGACCGCGTTCAGCGTGCGCTGTGTGATGCTGCCGGTGCCGCTGGCCGTGGTCGAGGCGAGCGTGTAGTTGGCCGCGTCCGTGCCCGACAGCTCGATGCCGCTGACCGAAACGGCCTTGGCGTTGCCGGCGTTCTTGTCGGCGAAGGCTCCGCCGCCGCTGGCCAGGGCCAGCGAGTCGCCCGCCACGCGGTCGTCGTCCAGCGTGACGGTGGCCGTGGTGGTGCCGTCGTACACCTTGCTGGCGGCCGACGCATTCACGTTGAGCAGGCGCGGCGTGATGCTTCCGGTGGCGCGCGCCGTGGTGGAACCGAGCACGTAGTTGGCCGCGTCGGCGCCGGACAGGGAAATGGCGCTCACGTTGATCGCCTTGCCGCTGCCCACGTTCTTGTCGCCGAATGCCGCCTGGCCTGCCAGCGACACGCTATCGCCCGCAATGGCGTCCGAGATGAAGCTGACGCTGGCGTTCAGGCCGCCGTCGTACACCTTGCTCTGGCCGGTGGCGCTGGCGTTCAGCGCGCGTGGCGTAATGGTGCCGGTGGTGCTGACGGCGCCCGGCGCCATCACGTAATTGCCGGCGTCCGCTCCGCTCAGGACGATGCCGCCAACGGTGATGACCTTGTTGGCGCCTGCGTTCTTGTTGGCGTAGCTGCCGGTGCCGGCCAGCACCAGATCGTCGCCCACGACGCGGTTGTCTGCCAGGGTGACGACAGCGCTCACGTTACCGTCGTACACCTTGGTGCTGCCGGTGGCGGTGGCGACCAGTGCGCGCTGGGTGATGCTGCCGGTGGTCGCCAGCGAGGTGGAGGCCAGCGTGTAGTTGAGCGCGTCCGCGCCGCTCACGGCGATGCCGGTCACGTTCACGGCCTTGCCGCTGCCGGCGTTCTTGTCGGCAAAGGCGGCCGCGCCGGTGATGGCCAGCACGTCGCCGGCGATGGCGTCGCTGCTCAGGGTAGCGTTGCTCACCAGCAGGCCGTCGTACACCTTGGTGACGCTGCCGCCGGCCACGTTCAGCGTGCGCTTGCCAATGTCGGCCGTGGCGCTGGCGGTGGTCGAAGCGAGCGTGTAATTGGCCGCGTCGGCGCCGGAAGCGGCGATGCCGCTGACGGTGACGCTCTTGCCGGTGCCGGCGTTCTTGTCGGCGAAGGCCGCGCTGCCGCTCAGGGCCAGCACGTCGCCCGCCAGGCGGTCGTCGCCCAGCGTGACGGTGGCGGCGGCCGAGCCATCGTAGACCTTGTTGGCGGCGGTGGCGGTGGCGTTCAGCACCCGCTGCGTGATATCCGCGCTGGCTGTGGCGCTGGTGGAAGCCAGCGTGTAGTTGGCGGCGTCGGCGCCGGACAGCGCGATGCCGTTCACGGCGACGAGCTTGCCCGCGCCCGCGTTTTTGTCCGCGAAGGCCGCGCCGGCGCTGCTCAGTGTCAGCGCGTCACCGGCCACGCGGTTGTCGCCCAGCGTGACGGTGGCGCCGGTCTGGCCGTCGTAGACCTTGTTGTTGCCGGTGGCGCTGACGGTCAGCTGGCGCGCGGTGATACTGGCGCTGCCGGTCGCGGTGGCAGATGCCAGCGTGTAGTTGCCCGCGTCCGCGCCGCTCAGGGTCATGCCGCTGATGGCCACGGACTTGCCGCTGCCGACGTTCTTGTCGGCGAAGACGGCGTTGCCGCTGATGCTCAGCACATCGCCCGCCAGGCGGTTGTCGCTATAGTTCACCCCGGCCGCCAGGTTGCCGTCGTATACCTTGTCCAGCGCGGTGGCGCCGGCGGTCAGTGTGCGGGCAGTGATGTCGGCGCTGCCGGTGGCGGTCGACGAGGCCAGCACGTAGTTGCCCGCGTCGGCGCCGGTCAGCACCAGGCCGCCGATGGTGACGGCCTTGCCGCTGCCCGCATTCTTGTCCGCGAAGCTGGCGCTGCCGCCGGTCAGCGTCAGCGCGTCGCCGGCCACGCGGTCGTCGGCCAGCGTGGCCGTGCTGGCGGTCAGGCCATCGTAGACCTTGCCGCCGCCGACTGTGGTCGCGTTCAGGGTGCGCGCGGTGATGCTGCCGGTGCTGTTGGCGGCAGTCGACGCCAGCGTGTAGTTGCCCGCGTCGGCGCCGGACAGCGCGATGCCGGTGACCGACACAGTCTTGCCGCTGCCGACGTTCTTGTCCGAGTAGACGGCGCTGCCGCTGGTGACCAGCACGTCGCCGGCCACGCGGTCGTCGCCGAGGGCGATGGTGGCTGCGGCCAGGCCGTCGTACACCTTGTCCACGGTGGAGGTGGTGGCCGTCAGCGTGCGGCGCGAGATGTCCGCCGTGGCGGTGGCGGTATTGGAAGCGAGCGCGTAGTTGCCGGCGTCCGCGCCCGAGATGGTGATGCCGTTCACGGTGACCGTCTTGCCGGCGCCGGCGTTCTTGTCGGCGAAGGACGCGCCGCTGCTCGACAGGGACAGCACGTCGCCGGCCAGGCGGTCGTCACCCAGGGTGGCGCTGGCGGCGGTCTGGCCGTCGTAGACTTTGCCGCTGGCCGTGGCGCTGGCGTGCAGCGCGCGCGGCGTGATGCTGGCGGTGGTGCTGGCCGTGCTGGACGACAGGGTGTAGTTGGCGGCGTCCGCGCCGCCCAGGGCGATGCCGCTGACGGAGACGGTCTTGCCGTTGCCGGCGTTCTTGTCGCCGAAGGCGGCGCCCGTGCTGCTCAGCGACAGCGCATCGCCTGCCACGCGGTTGTCGCCCAGCGTGACGGTGGCCGTGGCCAGGCCGTCGTACACCTTGTCGATGCCGGTGGCGCTGGCGGTCAGCGCGCGCGGCGTGATGGCGGCGGTGGCGCCGGCGGTGGTGGCGGCCAGCGTGTAGTTGGCCGCGTCCGCGCCGGACAGGGCGATGCCGGTCACCGTCACCGCCTTGCCGCTGCCGACGTTCTTGTCGCCGAAGGCGGCGCTGCCGCTCAGCGCCAGCACATCGCCGGCCAGGCGGTCGTCGCCCAGCGTGACGGCGGCGCCGGTCAGGCCGTCGTACACCTTGTCGATGCCGGTGGCGCTGGCGGTCAGCGCGCGCTTGGTGATGTTGGCGGTGCCGGTGGCGCTGGCCGAAGCCAGCGTGTAGTTGCCCGCGTCGGCGCCGCCCAGCGTAACGCCGTTGACGGTGACTGTCTTGCCGTTGCCGGCGGTCTTGTCGGCGAAGCTGGCGCTGCCGCTGGTCAGGGTCAGCGCGTCGCCGGCCACGCGGTCATCGGTCAGCGTGGCGCTGGCGGTGGCCAGGCCGTCATACACCTTGTTCACGCCCACGGCGCCGGCCGTCAGCACGCGTTGCGTGATGGTGCCGGTGGTGCTGACGCTGGTCGAAGCGAGCGTGTAATTGCCCGCGTCCGTGCCGTTCAGCGCAATGCCGGTGACGTTGACCGTCTTGCCGGTGCCGACGTTCTTGTCGATAAACGCGCCGGTGCCGCTGGTGGTAAACACGTCGCCGGCCACGCGGTCGTCGCCCACCGTCACGGCGGAGGTGGCCAGGCCATCGTACACCTTGTCCACGCCGGTGGCGCTGGCGTTCAGCGTACGCTTGGTGATGTTGCCGATCGCCGTGGCGGTGGTGTTGGCCAGCGTGTAGTTGCCGGCGTCGTCGCCCGACAGGGCAATGCCGCTCACGTTGATGGTCTTGCCGTTGCCGGCATTCTTGTTGGTGTAGCTCGCGCCGGTGCTGCTCAGGGTCAGCAGGTCGCCGCCCAGGCGGTTGTCGCCCAGGGTGACGGTGGCGCCGGTCAGGCCGTCGTAGACCTTGCTCACGCCGGTGGCAGTTGCAGTCAGTGAACGCGGCGTGATGGTGCCCGTGCCGGTGGCGGTGGCCGAAGCCAGCACGTAGTTGGCGCTGTCGGCGCCGCCGCTGATGGCGATGCCGGCGTAGTTGACGGCCTTGCCGTTGCCCGCATTCTTGTCGCTGAAGCTGCCGCTGCCGCTCAGCGTGAGCAGGTCGCCCGCCACGCGGTCGTCGCCCAGCACGCCGTTCATGTCGGTCACGCCGGTCAGGCCGTCGTACACTTTGCTCACGCTGCCGGCCGTGGCGTGCAGCGTGCGCGGCGTGATGTTGCCGGTGGCGGTGGCGGTGCTGCTGGCCAGCGTGTAGTTGGCAGCGTCCGCGCCGGACAGCGCAATGCCGCTCACGCTGATGGTCTTGGCATTCCCCACGCCTTTAGAGCCGAAACTGGCGGTGCCGCTCAGGCTCAGCGCGTCGCCGCTGACGCGGTTGTCGCCGAGGTTCACGGTGGCGGCGGTGAGTCCGTCATACACCTTGTTGTTGCCGGTGGCGGTGGCTGTCAGCGCGCGCGGCGTGATGCTGTAGGTGGCCGGCGCCACCGCGATGGTATAGCCCAGCGAGCTGGCCAGCGAGCCGATCTGCACTGCGTAGCTGCCGACGTTCTTGTTGTTGATGCCGGACAGGCTGCCGGTCAGCGCGCCGTTGGCGTCGCCGTCGATCAGTCCGCTCACCGAGCCGAAACCGATGGCGCCCATGGCCAGGCCGTCGTAGACCTTGCTGATGCCGCCGGCCGGCGTGACCGTCAGCACCGGCGCCACCTTGTACAGGAACCAGTTGCCGCTGCCCGCGTACGAGGGGTCGGCGCCGGTATAGACCTGGTTGTAGTGCTTGTTATAGCCGGTCATGCCTTCCGTGGTGCTGGTGGGCGCGTCCGAGTACACCAGGTAGCGGCTGCCGGCGCCGGCGCTGATGGTATTGGAGCCGGCGGCGCTGACGAACGTGCCGCTGGCGGTGGCGCCGCTGCCGGCGCCGCCCGACGCCACCAGCACCGATGTGCCGGAGGTGGCGGTGCCGACCAGGCGGCCGGTGCTGGCAACGCGCACGTCGCTGCCGGCGCTCAGGCCGCTGTTGATCAGGCTGATGCGCGCGCCGCGCACGGTGCCATCGATCTGGATGTCGCCGCTGGCGTCGTCGCCGGCGCGGGCGCCGGTGCCGATGGTCAGCGCGGTCTGGCCGCTGCCGCTGTCCAGGGTATAGCCGCTGGCCACGGTGATGCCGGCATCGCCGTCGTCACGGTCGGCCGCCGACACCAGGCTGTTGGAGGAATTGGCCAGCAGGGACAGGTTGCCGCCACTGGTGGTAATGCTGCGGTTGACGGTGATGCTGCGGCCGGCCTCCAGCGTGAGGTTGCCGCGGATACCCGCGCCGGTGCCGACCAGCACGGTGCCGTTGACCAGCAAGTCGTTGCTGGCGCGCAGCGTGACCGAGGTGCCGTTGAACAGCTGCTGCGCCAGGCCTGAGGCGTCGATGCCCACGTTCAGGCCGGTGGCGTCGGTGTAGTTCACGTCGCTGAACACCGGGGCCGCCAGCGAATAGGCGTACACGGCGCCCGTGCCTTCAACGCTGCCGCTGGCGCTGTTCGCGTAGGGCGCGCCAACGACCAGCCGGCCGCCGGCGCCGTTCAGCGCCACCGCATAGCCAAAGCCGGAATAGTCCGGCGCGGTGTGGAAGGTGCCGTCACCCAGCCGCAGGCCGCGCTGCAGCACCGCCTTCAGTACCGGCGTGCCGCCGGAGGTGTCGATCAGGCGCACGCTGCCAGGCCCCAGGCCGGCGTCGACCACGCCGCCGGTAGATGGCGAGCCGACCGCCAGGCGCGTGCCGTCAGCGCTGAAGGACAGCGCGGAGCCGAACAGCTCGCCGCTCGACAAGTTAACGTTCAGGTTGGCGCCGCCGGTGGTGGCGGTGCTGCTGTAAGTGGCGGTCTGCGCCACCGAACCGCCCCAGTTGAAGGTGTACACCGCGCCCTTCAGGTCGTCCACGCCGACCGCGCCCACCGCCAGCTTGTCGCCGGCCGCGTTGAGTGCAACGGCCGAGCCCAATTGCGCGTCGGCGCCGGCGCCGGCGATGAAGGGACTGGCGTAATTGGCGCCCAGCGTGGTGGTCAGCGCGCCGTTGGTAAACAGGTAGACCGCGCCGCAGCTGAAACAGTTGGCGTTGCCGCCGCTGTCGTTCACGGCGCCGACCGCCAGCCTGGTGCCATCGCCGTTCAGCGCCACCGACGTGCCGAACTGCCCGGCGTTCGCCGTGCCGCTCAAGCCGCCCGCGCCGGCGTTGATGGTGCTGGTCAAAGCCGGCTTGCTGGTGCCGGCGGCCAGGTCGAACAGGCGCACCGAACCGGCGCCGCTGTTCTCGCCCACCGCGCCCACGGCCAGCTTGGTGCCGGCAGCGTTGAGCGCCACCGAGCTGCCAAACAGGGCGCCGTCGGCCAGGGTCAGGTTGTAGTCGGCCGTGCCGTTGTAGCCGGAACCGATGTTGCTGCGCAGCGCGGCGCCGCTGAAATTGCCATCGGTAAAGCCGAACAGGCGCACCGCGCCGCGCGCCTCGCCGCTGCCGGCCGCATAGTTCGGGCTGGCGGCGGTGTTGCTGTTGGTCACGCCGCCATCCATCGGCACCCCGACCGCCAGCACGGTGCCGTCCGCGCTCATGGCCACGGACGAGCCGAAGCTGGCGCCGCTGGCCAGCAGGCCGCCGCTGGCGTTCTTGCCGCCCGAGTAGCCGCTGCCCAGGATGGCTTCGGCGGTCCAGGTGTAGGCGTAGTTGAAGTCGCCGATGACCAGGTTTTTCGGGTCCAGCAGCAAGGCGCCGCCCTGGCCGGGCGTGATGCCGTCCAGCCCCACATAGCGCAGGTCGCCCAGCGAAGACACTTCCACGGCGCCGCCGCGCGCGCCCGCGCCCGACCCGCCGCGCGCATTGATCGTGCCCAGCAAGGTGGTCTGCCGGTCGGACCAGATCACGGCGGTGCCGCCCTGGCCGCCCACGCCGCGCGCGCTGACGTCGATGGCGCTGCTGTCGTTGACGAAGGTGCGTTCAGCCGAGACGATGGACGCGGTCTGGCCCCAGCGCTGGGCGAAGCGCGGGTCGGCGCTGCCGTCCTGCGCCTTGCCCCCCTGGAAAGCGCCGCCTACGCGCACCAGGCCGCCCTGGTGCGCGCCGGATGCGTCGATCTTGGCGCTGAGCAGGCTGACCGTGTCGCCGCTCAGGTCGATGCGGCCGCCGCCAGCCGCACCGCCGCGCGCGCTGTAGCTGCCCGACGTGAGCAGGCTGCCGCCGGCTTGCACGGCGATATTGCCGCCGTTGTGCGCGCCGCTGGCGTTGGCCGTGGCGCCGCTGGTTTCCGTGAAACTGCCGCCGGCGCGGTAGCTGATGCTGCCGCCGCCGCCCTCCGTGCCTTGCGCGGACACGCTGCCGCCCGCGGCCAGCGCGCCGGCCGCCGTGACGCCGACGCTGCCGCCCTGCTTGCCGTCCACGCTGATGGCGCCGCCCAGCGACACGGCCGCGCCGCTGACGGCGATGCTGCCGCCGCGCGCGTCGCGGCTGGACGCGTCCAGCGCACCGGCCGCCACGTCGCCGCCCTCGGCCACCAGGCGGATGCTGCCGCCGTGCGTGCTCAGGCCGCCGGCCTGGATCAGGCCGGTGTTGTTGACGCTGGCGCGCGCCAGCGCATCGGCCGCGCTCGCGCTCAGCAGCACCTGGCCGCCGCCGGCCTGGATCAGGCCCTGGTTCTCGGCCAGCGCGTTCAGCGCGCCCTGGCTGGTGCGCACGGTGATCAGGCCGTCGCCGCGCAAGTCCACGCCGATTTGCCGGCCGGCAGCCAGCGCCACGCTGCCTTGCGGTGCGCTGATTGCGCCACTGTTCGCCACGCTGGGCCCCAGCAGGGCCACGTAGCCGCCCGCCGCAGCCGCAATGCTGCCTTCGTTGCGCACCGCGCCGCCGCCCTGGCCGGCAAAGCTGTAGTAGCGCGCCAGGAAGTCGCGGTCCGTCAGCTCCAGCGACGAGGCCACCAGGCCGCCCACGTTCACTTGCGCGCCCGGCGCGAACAGCACGCCGTTCGGGTTGACCAGGAACACCTGGCCGTTGGCGTCCAGCTTGCCGTAGATTTGCGACGGGTTGGCCGACTGCACGCGGTTCAGCGCCACGGCGCTGGCCGACGGCTGCTGGAACTGCACCGTGGCCTGCGCGCCGATGTCGAACGTGCCCCAGTTCAGGATGGCCTGCCCGGTGGCCTGGCTCACCGTCATGTGGTTGCCGCTGGTGCTGATCTGCGCCTGCCCCGCCACCACCTGGCCTCCGGTCGGCAGCGCGGTCGGCAAAGGCGGCGCCGCGTACGCACTGCCCGCCCCGGCCACGCCCGCCGCCGCCAGCGCCGCCATCAGCGTGGCCTTGCGGCGCCGCGCGCCGCCCTTGCCATGGCCGCGCGCCCCTTCGGCCACGGCCACCCAGCAGGCGTGCACATGGCTCCAGACAAGGCGGTAGTAGCGGTTCATAGTGGCGTGTTTGTGCATGGAAGTTCCGTAGCGGTTGAATCGGGTGGAGACGGTAAGCTGGCGTGCGGCGCGGCCAATCAGGCCTTGGCGGCGCCCGCGAGCAGCAAGTTGAAGTCGGCGCGGAAGTTGCTCAGGCCCTTGACGCGGCCCAGCGGCACCAGGTGCAGCTGGAACGTGCCGGTGCGGCTGTTCTGCAGCTCGTAGGTGCCTTCCGCCACGGCCAGCAGGGCCGCGCCCTCGAACACCAGCGAGAACTGCTGCATGGCCGGATCGGGCTGTTTGGCCGGCTTGCTCACGCGCGCCAGCTTCAGCGGCTGGGCGCGCAGCGCTGGGTGGTTCAGCCAGAATTGCTGGCCCACCAGCGCGCTGGCGCCGGCCAGGCTCCAGGCGTAGCCGTCGTCGCCGGGGATGGCCGCGGCTGCAGCCGCGCCGGCGGCCGTGGTGGTGGCCGCCGCAGCGGCGCCGGTGGCCGCCATGGCCACGCCGCCCATGACGGCGGAGCCCGCGTACAGTTTCAACACATCGCGTCGTTTCATTTTCACTCCTGGGTATTTGTTGGTTCAGCCGCGCGCCATTCCATCAGGTCGTGCATGCCGTTTTCGCGGACTTTCTGAAAGCCCAGCCGCCGGTACAGCGACAGCGCCGGATTGCCGTGCTCCACGTGGATGCTGACCACGCCGGCCTCGCGCTGCAAGGCCTGCAGCAGTTGCGTACCGTAGCCGCGCTGGCGGAACTCCGGCAGGACCGTGATCTCCACGATGTGCAGCGCGCCGGGCCGGCGCCACACGTACAGGCGGCCGACCGCAACCCGCCCCTGCCCGTCCGCGCGCTGCGCCTCGGCCACGCAAAACTGTCCGTCCGCGTACTGCTGGCGGTAGTGCTGGTGCTGAGCCTGGAACTGCATCTGCACGAAGGCCGCCTTGGCCGCCTCGTCCCACGGCACGGCGGCCAGTTCGGCCGCGCGCGTGCTGGCGTAGATGCGCAGCAGCAGCGGCATGTCCGCTTCGGCGATCGGGCGCAGGTGCAAGGCGTCGCTCATGCTCAGGGCCGCTGCGGGAACACGCCTTGCAGCGCGATGCAGAAGTACAGGCCCAGCGTAGGCTGGCGGTTGTTGTGCGGCTGTCCGCCGCCGGCGGCCGCCATGGCCCCGGTATAGGCGTAGGCCGTGGCGCCGGACGCGGAGTAAAGCTGCACGCCGGGCGTGGTTCCCATCACGGCCGACGGGCCCGGCACGGAATAGCCCGCCGGGCTGCCGCCCAGGCCCTGGGCGTGGGCGTGGGCCGGGATCTCGCTCGGCAGCAGCGTCACGGTTTCTTCACCCAGTTTTTCGCCCAGGTAGCGCTCGCTCAGGCCCTGCCCCTGGCCCACGCCCATGGCGTAGCTGTCGCGCAAGTCCGGCAGGGCGAACGTGGACCTGCCGTCGCCCCCGTAGGCGGTCCCCAGCAGGGAAAACAGCGCCGTGTTCTGCGACAGGGGCAGCAGTTGGCCGTCGCAAAAGGCCCAGCCCTTGGGCGCGAAGTTGAACGGGAAGATGCGGATTTCCGCAACAAACGGATCAGCCATGGCGGTCCTCAGGTTGGGCTCGGGAAAATCCCGAACATTGAAATGATGTAGTTCAGGCCCAGCGAGGGCGCCATGTTGTTATGGGGCTGGCTGTCGCCAGCCACACTGCTGCTGGCGGCGGCGTCCACGCGCATCGCACTGGTGCCACCGCCAGCCAGGCCGTACACCTTCACGCCGCCGGTACTGGCCGGCACGCCGGTCTTGCCGGTGTAGGCCGGGCTGGCGCGGTTGCTGGTGGCCACAGGGGCGTGCCGGTGCTGCGGCATCTGGCTGACCGACAGGGTGACGGTTTCCACCCCCGCCACTTCGGCCAGGGTGTAGCTGGACAGGCCGGAACCCGTGCCCTGGTGCATAGGCACGCGGCCGCGCAGATCCGGCAAAGCGAAGGTCGACTGGCCGTCGCCGCCATAGGTTGTACCGATCAGCTGGAACAGCGTTTCGTTTTCGGAAATCGGCAGTTGCTGGCCTTCGCAAAACATCCATCCGACTGGGGCGAAGTTGCCAGCGAACAGGCGTATCTCGCCTACATAAGGTTGCGCCATGGGTAATGCTCCGCGTTGAATTAGGTCGGGGAAGGGAAAATGCCTTGCAGCGCAATGCAGAAACTGAGCGTCAGCGTAGGCTGCATGTTGCTATGCGCCTGGCCGCCGCCAACGGCGCCGCCAGCCGTGGTGCTCAGCGTGGTCAGGTTGCCTGGCGCACCGTACAGATCGTGGCCAAGGCGGCCCTTGCGGGCGGCGATGGCGCCAACTGGCGAGCTGCTGCTGGCCAGGCTGTCGCCCACCTTGCTCACATGGCTGTGGGACGGCAGGTGCGACTCGGTCAGCGTGACACTTTCCGCACCGAGCTGCATGCCGGCCGTGATGGCCGGCCCCACGTGCGCGGGCACGCGGCCCCGCAGGTCGGGCAAGGCGAAGTTGGTACGGCCGTCGCCGCCAAAGGTGGTGCCCAGCAGTGAAAACAGCGCCTGGTTCTGGTTAATCGGCAACAACTGGCCGTTGCACAGCGCCCAGCCTTTCGGCGGGAATACAAACGACATCAGCCGGATTTCGGAAAGGAACGGTTCAGCCATGGATTACTCCGGAATATTCAGTTGAAAACGGCTTCGTAATAGGTAGCGCCGGCGTCGGCAGCCACCGGCACGAGGAAGATATGGAACTCGCCAGCCGTTTCGTTGCGAAGACACAACGTTGCCTGCTCCAAACGCGGCTGTGCAGGGCCTTCGAAAATCAGGGAAAAAGCTTGCTCGCGCGCATAGCCGGGCATGCCGGCCTGCTTGACCGTGGCCAGGCGCAGCGCCAGGCCGGAATCGGCCACGCTGAATGACGCGCCCGCATGGGCACGGAAGAATTCCAGAGAAAGATCTTGCACGAATGACACGTAAGTTGCAGTTTAATAAACTACCATTATACCTGCAGGAAACAATGATGTCACTCGACAACTGTTCGGTAATAGCGGTTAGCCTACCTGCCGGATCACATAAACGCAGCGCCGCGCGCCCGACAAGAGGTGTTCGGCACGCTCGACCTGGCAGCCCTTGCCCAGCACGCGCTGGAACACCTGCAGCTCGGAGCGGCAGAAGCCCTGGCAACTGGTGGCGGCCGCGCAAATGGGGCAATGGTTCTCGATCAGCAGCAGGCTGCCGTCGGGCTGGACTTCGGTTTCGGCCATGTAGCCCTCCGCGTCGCGCGCCCGGGCCAGGGCGGAGACGCGGCTAGCCAGCGCATGCGACGAAGCGGCTTCCGCAGGTCCGGCATCGGCTTCCGCCTGCGCCAGCGCCGCCTGGTAGGCCACCTCGCTTTCCTGCTCGCGCGCGGCGATCAGCTTGTCCATGCCCTCCTCACCGAACAGCGCGCGCACCTGGTGGATCATTTGCAGCGTAAGGTCGGCATGGCGATCCGGGAAGCGCGCGTGGCCCGCCTCGGTCAGGTGCCAGCGGCGCGACGGCCGCCCCACCTTGTCGGCCACGTCCTCGAAGCCGACCAGGCCTTTTTCCTGGGCCGACTCCAGCTGCCTGCGCGCGCCCATGGACGTCAGCTCGAGCAGTTCGGCCAGCTTCTGCGCGGTTTGCGGGCCGCGCGTCTTGAGCAGGAAAAGTACGTTGTCGGCAGTGTTCATTCAGGCGTTTTCGTGAAGGTCATGGGAGCCAGCGGCAGGCGCAGGCGCCAGGCGTGCAGTTGCCAGGCCGCCGCCGCGCTCAGTGCTGCGCCCAGCAACAGCACCAAACGGGTGTCGATCAAGGTCAGCGCCGCGCCGGCCAGCGCCATCAGTATATTCGCCAGACAGAAAGTCGTCGACAACAGTCCCATCACGGCGCCCTGCCCGTGCGCACCGAAGCGGTCGGCCGCCCAGTTCTGGATCACGGCGTTGTAGAAGGAATTGGGCAGGCCGAACAGCACGATACCCACCAGGCCCACCCACAGGTTGCCCAGCCCGACCAGTCCAACGGCACACGCGATGCCGAACGCATGCAGGGATGCGCGCCGCAGCGGCGCCGTGGCACTGGGGCGGCCGGAGAACAGCGAGGACAAGGTCATCAGCCCGCACAGGCCGACGTTGATGGCGGCGATGCGCTGCGCGTCGTAGCGCCCCACCTCCACCAGCCACAGGGGATAGAACTCGTAGAACGCCGTCACGCCGCAGGTGACCGCCAGCTGGATCTTGAACAGCGTGCGCAGCTCGGTGTGCTTGAGCAGGTTGAGGGAATGGCGGTCGCGCGCCACCTGCCACCACGAGGTGGTGAGCGTGGACGGCGCCTCGCGCGGCAGCACCGCCATCACCACCAGCGCCACCGCCAGCAGGGCCACGGCGGCGATCCAGAACGGCACCGTCAGGCCGTAGCCCACCGTCAGGCCGCCCAGCAGCGGGCCGGCCAGCCAGCCGAAATGGAAAGCGCCGTTCAGCCAGCCGATGGCGCGGTTGCGCAGCGTGCCTTCCAGCCGTTCGGCCAGCATGGCCCGCGCCACCGCGCCGTTGCCTTCCAGCAGGCCGGTGGCGAAACGGGCGGCCAGGAACAGCGGGTAGGATTCCAGCATCATGGCGCCGGCCGTGAGCGCGTGGCCGGCAGCGGCGCCCAGGCCGGTTGCCAGCAGCACCGGGCGGCGGCCATACCGGTCAGACAAAGCGCCCAGCACGGCGGAGCCGATCAGCAGACCGAGGGGGTTGATCATCACGGCAACGCTGAACAGCAGCTTGGGCGGCAGGCCGAAGAACTGGTTCAAGCCGGATTCCGCGCCGGAGGCGAACAACGGTGGCAAAATGGGATACGGGAGCGAGGCCCCGATAGTGGACAGCAGCGCCAGCAGGCAAGCGGCGGCAATCAGCAGTGCATTCTTCATGGTATGTCTCGGTTGCTTGAGTTCTATCAATATACCTATACCGTCGAGATAAGTAAACAAAAGTGTTTATTTAATGTAAGGAGTAACATGCGGCCCCTGAAGTACTCAATCAACCTCACCCTGGACGGATGCTGCGGCCACGAGGAAATGCTCACGGACGAGGAGTTGCATCGCCACTGGGCCGGCCGGCTCGCCCAGGCCGACGCCCTGCTCTTTGGCCGGGTGACCTATGAAATGATGGAATCCGCGTGGCGCGAGCCGGCGCGCACCGGCGTCAGGCCGGAATGGATGCCGGAATGGATGGCGCCTTTCGGACAGACCATCGACGCGGCGCGCAAGTACGTGGTATCGAGCACCTTGAAACAGGTGGACTGGAACGCCGAGCTGGTGCGTGGTGACCTTGGCATGGCGGTCCAGCGGCTCAAACAGCAGCCCGGCAGGGGCATTTTCCTGGGCGGCGTGACGCTGCCGTTGGCCCTGGCGCAGCTAGGCCTGATCGATGAGTACGAGTTCGTCGTGCACCCCAGGATAACCGGCCACGGCCCGAGGCTGTTCGAAGGCCTTCCCAGGCACCTGGACCTGAAGCTCGTCGGCCGCCAGGAATTCGGTTCCGGGGCCGTGGCGCTGCGGTACGAGCCGGCAACGAAAGCGTGAAGGCCCACACGATGCGCAGTAAAAAGTTCTTTTCGCAACTGCTTGCGCCATTTATCGGCAAGGCCAAACAAGCAGAAACACGGGAGATCGATACGCCGGCCGGTGCGGTTCCGATTACCACGTTCCCGGTCGCCCCCGTTTCGCAACAGGTGCGTTCGCTTGACGCCGGCAGGTTGAAACGCATGCATGAACTGGATGCAGCGGCTGCGCAATTTTTGACGGTCTATTGCTACGGGTCGAGCCCAACCCTGAAAGCATACGACGAGGCATTCCGCCGCTGGCGCAAAGACAAATCGCGCGACTTTTCTGACGAAGCTGTCATTGAAATGCTGGGAGCCCACCTGGGCAACAGGTTAGCGTGCGACCTGGACATGGAGTGGGTAGAAGTGATCGACGAGTATGGAACAGATTTGGGCGTACGCTCCAGGAAGTATGAAGTCATTGCATTTCCCCTCGCATCGGTAGCGAAGCGAATTGAGAATTATGACGATAACTTCATGGAGGGCATCTATTACGCCACCATGACCACTATTGATGACGGCCAGATGAAACGCAACGCCACTACGGAGACGGAATGTTGAAATCCATATTATGCATGCTGCTAACGCCGTTTGCTGGCGCAGCGTCGGCTGAAGTTGTGAAGCGGGAAAGCGAGCTTGCTTCACACATATGCGGCTTTTGCTACGACAAGCTGAACTGCAGCGTCCGCGCTGTTTTTGGTGACGCAGGCGGGTCCCACGTCGCGGAATGGCGGATAGCCAATGGAAAAGCGTATCGCACAGTTTTGTCCGACAGCGGCGACCTCGTGCAGTATTTCAAGACGAATCTGATGCCGCCGAGATACAGGTAGCTCACCATTCTTTTCGCGAATGAGAACCCGGCACGATGAGCTGGCTGCGCAAACAATCTTCCTGAACAAAGGCCCACCGCATGCGCATTGCAATGCTACCCGGCAGTATCCTGATCGCGATCGCCCTGCTGGTGTGCAGCGCGGCAGCGCGCGCGGATGAGCCAAGCCTCACGGCACCGAATGTGGTCGCCATCTCGCCGACGATCGTGACATCGGGCCAGCCGACTGCGGCTTCCCTTGCGGCGCTCGCCGGCCAGGGATTCAAGGCCGTCGTCTACCTCGCGCCGCCAACCGTCCCTGACGCCGTCACTGGCGAAGCGGATATCGTGCGCCGCCAAGGGCTTGAGTTCGTCAACATCCCCATCGAATTCGGCGAGCCGACCGAAGCGGACTTCGAACAGTTCGCCGAAACGATGAGCCGGTTTCAGGACCGGAAGGTACTGGTGCACTGCCAGGTCAATATGCGCGCATCCACGCTCACATTTCTGTACCGCGTGATTAAATTGCGGGAGCCGCCCGAACAGGCATACCAGGCCGTCGCGCGGGTCTGGTCGCCCAGGGGCGCCTGGAATCGTCTGCTGACGTCCCAGCTACGCAAGGCTGGGATCGAGTTCGAGCCGTACTGACCGCTGGCTTCCGGTCTCCGACCGCCTAGCGCTTCAAGGCCAGTTCCAGCATCCCCGAACCGGCCGCCCGATACCCCAGTTTGCCGAACAGCCTTTGCGCCTGCACGTTGGCTTCCGCTACATCCGCAGCCAGCCCGTACAGGCCAAGCACCTCGTCGGCAAAAGTCGTCACGAGGCCAAGCGCTTCCGCCATGTAGCCCTTGCCCCATGCCGACTGCCTGAGCAAGCAGCCCACTTCCGCCGTCCGCAGCGCCATGTCGAAACTGTGGAGACCGCAAGTGCCGACCACCAGCCCACTGTCGTGCGAGGCGATTGCCCACTCCAGCGACTCGCCTTCAGCAAGGAGCTTGCGCACGCTCTTCAGCATCAGCCGGACCGTCCCTGGGTTCGGAAACGGCCGCTCGCCGGTATATTGCATCACCTGCGGATCGCCATAAATGTCGAACAGCGCCGCCGCGTCGTCCTCCTTCATAGCCCTGAGGAGCAGGCGCTCGCCACGCAAGGCAGGCAATACGGCAGGAATGTGAAAGCGGCTGGTGTCGGTCATGCGCCGATTATAGCGGCGCTGTTACGATGCCTCACGGCGTAGCCGCTCCTTACAGTGTTGGCCCCTTTCGAAAGCCGATGGCCAGCCGGTTCCAGCTATTGATCGTGTTGATAGCCATCGTCACCGCCACCATCTCGGCGGGCGTGAAATGCTCGGCCAGTTCGGCATAGGCCGCGTCCGGCGCGCGGGTATCCGCAATGCGGGTCAGTGCCTCGGTCCAGGCCAGCGCGGCGCGTTCGCGGGCCGTGAAGAACGGCGTCTCTTCCCACACGACCAAGCCACTCAGCCGGCGCTCGGTCTCGCCGGCCTTGCGCATGTCGCTGGTATGCATGTCCACGCAAAACGCGCAGCCGTTGATCTGCGAAGCCCGCAGCTTGATCAGTTCCATCAGCGGCGCTTCCAGTCCCAGCTTGCCGACCGCCACTTCCAGGGCGATCATGGCTTTCATTGCGTCCGGGTTGGCGGCATAGAAATCGATACGAGGGTTCATCGTGCTGCTCCTTCAATTTGTTGTTCAGTGAGGCTATTGTAGGAGCCATGGCCGGATAGGCAGGGTGCCAATTCCGGGAAAATCGCGCACGCCAAGAGTCCAATCCCTTGCCAATCCCTGCAAATCCGGGCAGCCTTGGAATCCATGGAACTTCACATCGTTATAGAAGGCCGCAAGGACCTCACCGGCCAATTGCATCGCCAGTTGTCGGACGCCATCCGCAGCGGAAGGCTGGCGCCCGGCCAGCAACTGCCGCCTACCCGCCTGCTGGCCGAGCAGCTCGGCCTGTCGCGCAAGACCGTGTCCGAAGCGTACAGCCGCCTCGCGCTGGACAAGCTGGTGATGGGCCGAGTGGGCGCTGGCAGCTACGTGCAGGCGCCCGCCGAGCCGCGTCCGCAGCACGTGGAGCGCAGCGGCCTGGCCAGCGCCGACATCGTGCGCAAGTGGGACAGCATGGCCACGCCGCTGCGCCATCCGCAGCCTGAAGGCCGCTCGCGCTATGAATTCATCGGCGGCTGCGCCACGCCCGGCCACTTCCCGATGGACGAATGGCGCCGCTGCGTTACCCACGCGCTGCGCCAGGACCCGGCGCTGCGCGGCCGCTACGGCGACGCCGAAGGCGTGCCAGTGCTGCGCGCTGCCATCGCCCGCCACATAGCATTCGCGCGCGGCGTGGTGTGCACGCCAGCCAACGTGGTGGTGACCAACGGCGCGCAGCAGGCTCTGGACTTGCTGGGCCGCGTGCTGCTGGAGCCGGGTTGTGTGGTGGCGGTGGAAGATCCTGGCTACCCAGCAGCACGCGGGCTGTTCGCCAGCCAGGGCGCGCAGGTGGTAGGCATTCCGGTGGACGAGCAAGGCATCATCGTGGATCGCATACCGGACGGCACGCGCCTCATCTACGTCACGCCCGCGCACCAGTTCCCGCTGGGGATGCCAATGAGCGTGGCACGCCGACGCGCCCTGCTGGCCCGCGCCCGCGATATCGGCGCCATCGTCATCGAGGATGACTAC
Source organism: Massilia sp. NBRC 108631 (assembly GCF_059704565.1). Classification (NCBI taxonomy): domain Bacteria; kingdom Pseudomonadati; phylum Pseudomonadota; class Betaproteobacteria; order Burkholderiales; family Oxalobacteraceae; genus Massilia; species Massilia sp. NBRC 108631. Next base: position 47,290 of record NZ_BAAKJE010000229.1, on the reverse strand, counting down.
GACAGCGAGTTCCGCTACGAAGGCCGGCCCACGGACTCGCTGCAAAGCATGGACACGCACGGCATGGTGGTCTTCGTCGGCACCTTCTCGAAGGTGATGCTGCCCGAGCTGAGGCTGGGCTACATGGTTCTGCCTGAGGCACTGCTCAACGCCACGCTGACGGTCAAGCACCTGACGGACTGGCACACCAGCACGATGAACCAGCACGCCCTGGCCAAGTTCATCACCGATGGCCACCTGCAAAAACATATCCGCCGCTGCCACGGCGTCTACGCCACGCGCCGCGAGCGGCTGCAGTCATTGTTTGCAACCATGCTGGCGCCATGGTTCGAGCTGGTGCCGGCCGAAGCGGGCTTCCACCTGGCAGCACTGTGCAAGCGCGGGCCCCATATTGACATCGGCCTGCTGCTGCGCCTCGCGCGCAGGGCTGACGTGGGGTTGTACTCGCTGGCGAACTTCTACGCGGACCAGCCGCCGCACCAAGGCCTGTACCTGGGCTACGGCGCCATCGATACGCTCGACATCGAACCCGCGCTTGTCCGCGTGCGCGACATTCTCGTTGAAATGGAATAGCTCAGCCGAACAAGGCGCCGGTGGAATTGGCATAGCAGACAAAATTTCCACCCCGCGCGAAAGCGACCAGGGTCAGGCCGCATTCTTCGGCCAGCCGCACTGCAGTCGCGGTTGGCGCCGATATCGCCACCAGCGCCGAGACGCGCGCCATGGCTGCCTTCTGCACCATCTCCACGCTCGCGCGGCTGGTGATGAGCGCAAAGCCAGCGGACGGGTCCACACGCCGGCGCGCCATCATGCCAATCAGCTTGTCGAGCGCATTGTGGCGTCCCACGTCCTCGAACACGGCCTGCAGCTCGCCGTCCGGCGCGCACCATGCGGCGGCATGTGTTGCGCCGGTGAGCCGCGCCAGCGGCTGCGCGCCACCCAGCGCTTCCAGCGCCACGCGGATGCCGTGTGCAGACAGCGCGCGGTCCGGCGCCAGCACAGGCAAGGTGCGGTAGACCTGATCCAGACTGTCCACTCCACAAAGACCGCAACCGGTGCGCCCGCTCAGGCTGCGCCGCCGCTCTTTGAGCTGCGCGAACGCACGGGCTGACACTTCCAGCTTCACCGTCACACCTTCGCAAGCTTGTTCGATATCGATGCCGTAGCATTCGGCGGCATCGTTCAATATGCCTTCCGACAGCGAGAAGCCCAGCGCGAAGTCTTCCAGGTCGGCGGGCGTGGCCATCATCACGGCGTGCGAAATGCCGTTGTACTCCAGCGCAACTGGCACCTCCTCGGCCAGGTCGTCGATATCGTCCAGCAGCTGGCCGCGCGCCAGCCGTCGCACGGTAAAGCGCGAAGAAATCAGCTTTTCATCATCCGGCGGCAGCGTACTCATTCTGTCATCATGCCACAAACGAAATGACGTTACACAATGAGGCGATGACACTTCAATCATTCGGCGGCCCGGGCTCGTTCCAGCTTCGCGACGTGAACACCGACTTGGCTGGTCTTCCGGCGCGGCTGCAGCGCATCGACCTGAAATGTGAGATTTTGCGCATTTTTTCATCTGAGCAAGATGCTATGCTGCCAGAAACAGTCATTCATATCACCCGGCCCGCACTACCATTACTGCCAGATTCCTTGGGTCAGCCCGTAGCCACGGCAGCCTGGCGCGGCAAATCGGATGCGAACGGTTGCCGAGTAGCGTTGCATTGCATAAGTAGGCGACAGGGGCTGGGTAGTACCACATTCGTTAAGGCATATTGATGGACGAACCAGATTTCAGCAGCTATACGGAGTCACAGCTTCGACAGATATTGACGCGCATCGATGCTGTCCGTCACCCAGAGCGAGTAAGGGAGATCGAAGCGCGGCTCTCAGCCATGGCATCAGCCTCCGCGCATGCCGAGGCTGAACCGAATTCGGTAATAGCACCGCATACCGCAACCATTGCCACGCCTTGGCGGAGAATCGGCGCATTCGTCATTGATATGCTTATCCTCGGCATCATCGGACTTGCTGCTGGTGCGCTTTTTGGTGCACAGTTTGCCGCGCTTGGCGCGTGGGGCACAGTGGTTGGATTTATCGTTACGCTCGCCTACTTTGGCTTCACAGAAAGCCGAACAGGTGGCGGCCAATCCTTGGGAAAAAGGGCATTGAATCTGAGAGTCGTATCACGGACTGGCGAGGCACTAAGCGCGCCGGCCGCGTTCGTTCGTGCCGCCGTGCTTTGCGTCGCCTATTTTCTAAATGGCGCGGGCTTCGACTTCGGCCGGGCAAACCAATGGGGCGCCGTTGGCATCTCCGTGCTGATCTTTGGACTGATCTTTAGCATGGTCTACATGCTGATCTTTAACCGTAGAACCCGCCAGTCCATACATGACTTGGCAGTCGGGGCTTTTGTTGTCAAAGGAGGTCCTGGTAAAGGAGGCCTGCCCACCGGGCCGATTTGGCGCGGCCACGCCGCCGTCGTAGGCGTCGCAATACTCGTCATGTCCGTTGGAGGCTTGCTGATTTCAAAGCATTTTTTGCAAACCGAACCGCTCGCTAACCTCGCTTTGATACAACAGAAGATTGATGCGCTTCCCGGTGTCGACCGCGTTGGCGTCAATCTCAACTCGCTCTCGTCAAACAACGGGACAACGACTCGTTTGTTCATTAACGCTGTCGTCGACGCCTCGGCCCCGAACCAAGAAGTACTCGCACGACGCATTGCGCAGGTTGCGCTGACAAATTATCCTACGGCGCGCCGCCAGCACGCGATCGCCGTGACACTCTCGTCAGGTTACGACATCGGCATCGCATCATGGTGGCGCTCGACGAACTACGTTTATACACCAGAAGACTGGCAAGCGCCCTTGGCGACTTATGGCAAAGTACTTTAATCTTGGCCACGGCACCAAGCCGCTAGCTGATTCCGCAAATTTCCCGTGGCCGTTTGACATTGATATTTGCTTCGAACCAGTACAGCACCCAGTGGCTTTCAGCGAAGGAGTTGGTCATGGCTCAGCGGGTTGCGCGGTATCTGCAACGGAGGCACTGGAGAGCAAGTGGCGAGAGCACTTTGAGATTACCGGCTCACAGTGGCTGATACCGTACATCGAGAAATTGGCGCAAGGGGCACCACTTCCGCGAGTTGAGATCATGCAACGTTTCATTGAGCTAAACGGCAAGCCACCTGAGAGCTATAAATCAAGTTTCTATTGACGCCCAATAGCAGACTTTCTGCCTGCGACGCCATTACCCTCTATCGTGCAAAAATTTGAAATAAATTAAACATACCATGACAGGCACATATGAATGGAACCCGATGCCCCATCGCTTGGATGTCAAATGTCCAACGTGCCAGCAACGCGCGGAATTTGAGTTCGTTGAGGTTGTTCGCATTAAACTAAGAACAGATGTAGAGTTCTTCCGGAAAAGCAGTGTTTTGGAGTACCAACAGTTTCAGGATTCATGCGGACACATATGGCATGGAGCGCTATATTTTGAAGCACTTCACGGAAGTCCTCATGCGGCCATTCACGATCTTCCGCCGGGTTATTCCCCCGATGACTGGGCGCATTCGAAATATCTACGCACCCGACGGGACTTTCCCGTTGGGGCCTTACGGTGCTCACATTGTACTACCAGAGAAAAGCATCAACTGGCATGGCCAAATGACGCATACTATACCGTTGCCTATCGTGGCCAAGTATTGTGGGCGTACCATCGCGAGTCTGCCATGGAGCTGGAAAAATACTTGTCGTCCACCTCGCGCGACGTCTCGAAATATCGATGGGGCTCCTTCCTGCTGCATATCCCGACGAAATTCAAGGTTCGAAAGGCAAGAGAAACAGTCACAAAGCAGATAACTAAGCTACTGGCTGGTTAGCAAGACAATCACGGAAAAAAGTGGAGGAAGCATAGCTACGCACCGACGCAGGAGCGGCGTGGCGATCGGACGTGCGGAAATTTGCGCAGTTCTCGCCGGAACAAGATGCTATGCTGCACCGTTGGAACGAGCACGTCCAGTAGCGGACGTAAATCAAATAGCTGGCCCGATACGCGACGTACAAGCCGTGGCAAACATTGAGCGCTGACAGCTATGCTGCCCTATGGGGCCGAGCGGGCCGGAAACGGACCTGAGGAAAGGATGGAATTGGTTACAGTACCCTATGTGACGAATCCGGCGCAATTGGCCGAGGAGCATACCTATAGGTGCTTGGGCAAACTATTTGTGGTGTTTTCGTCAATCGAATTCAAATTAGCGCTAACCCTAGGGAATATGTTCTTTGGCTTGAATGCCAATCGTTCGAGTGCCATTGAAAAACTGACCTTTCAAGAAAAATTGGAGAATTTCGTACATACTCAGATGATGGACAGCCATGATGAAATTCACTATCAGCGGTGCTTTGACTGGTATCGCGAGGCTGATTTTATTCGAGAGGTTCGAAATAGGTTCGCTCATGGGCGGTGGGCATTTTTGTGTAATGAACCGAATATAGTTCATGTGGCTGGATATCCAGATGGGAAACAGCATGAACTGCGGCTATCACTCGAACAATTGAACGATATCGTCGAGGCCGCGATGAGGGTCAACGAGGGGATTGAACGCATAATAAGCAACAAAGATTGTCCGCGCCCTGACTTCGAGAGCTCATCGATGACGTCAGCGCAGCCGACGGCGCGAGACAAGTATGCGAACGGTTAGTGGCCAGAACCGGGCATGTAGCTATAAAATTCAAAGGTTGTTCATGAGAAAGTTCGTTGCAGCACTTCTGCTCTCCGTCTCACCGTTTGCGGTTTGCGCTACGCTTAAACCGTCCGAATTGGCTGCCGTACAGGTAGTTGGCCAGTTTGTGCAGGGGTGTTTTATGAACTTCCCATATCCAGAAAAATTTACAAACTGGTTAGCACAGCCAGGCTTTCAAAAGCTATCAAGCATCGATGCCGCAGCGTATTTGGGTGGTTACTCTGGTAGCGCCTGGAGTGTTCAGCTCGAAAATTCTCGCTTTGTCTTGACGAACTTCGGAGCGAATGTATGCAGTGTTTTTGCAAATGATTTAGACGAGTCGATGACTACGAATCTGGTTGTCGGCTTCTTGGACTATCTAAAGACTCAAGGTGCTACTTATCAGCTAAAGAACGTCACTACAGACAGTGCAACGACGCTCCTCCGCACCACAAGCTATGCGGTGTCTATGGAAGGCCAACCCGTTATTAATCTGATTTTGACTGTCGCTGCACCTGGCGGCGCAAAATTCCAAGTTGCGCTCACTGCATCCAAGGTGGAAACTTGATATGTGCACGGGGACGTCGCAGACCGCGTTCGGCCACAAGCGGACTAACGGCACATGAGATAAAACGCGATGACTTCTGCAATAGACAGACCGAAATACGTGAACGAGTACCTCAAGCAAAAAGTCGATGAACAGCTCGGCGGTGACGCGTCGCTCTTTGATGAGTTTTGGGAGCGGATCCCGAATCTCTCGGCCGTACTTCGCAGCTTTAATTCGGACTCCAACTGGTTGCATTGGAACAGAAAAACTCTTGATGGATGGTATTGCGTAGCGAATCCTGTTGCTGGCTTTGGTGTTTACTATCAGGAACGCGGCCACCGTGAGCAGGCCACGCATTTTGATGAGGAGCGTGCTGCAATCAGATTTGCAATCAACGCATCGGTATTTAACATTGGGTGACCGTCACCGGCCACAACCGGATACTGGCACTTTGTCGTGACAGCAAGTAGGGTGACATAGCCTACAACGGCCATAGTGGTGATATGATGATGTGCTCCGCGCCGCGGATGGGCTTAAAGGGCGCTCACCCTTCTAGGACCACGCATGAAAATTCGCTCTCGTCTCAAGCATTGCGCTTCTGGCCTTCTTTCCAGATTCATCAGCCGCAACAATGACTACCAAGGTTTCTGGACATTAGGTTTGCTCTATAGCTGCGTTCGCGTGGCACCACGGCGCGTAGAGTTCAATCTCATTTCTGAAGATGCATACCCCAATAATATAATCGCCGCTAGCGTCGCTGCCGAGCAATCGACATTCTTACGCGCCGCTCTGTCAAAGCAGAACGTCGCCTGGGATTCCGTAAAACGAGCGACGCTCACTGTGCAGTTCAATGCCGGCGTGCGGGTCGGCTATACCGGTACTAAAGGTGAACCTTTCGTATGTACTGTGGAACTTGAGTCCGTAGCAGGGCATAGCGCGACCGTTAGCACAGTTGGTCGTTGCGCAGCGTGGGCGCCGGGCCTTTTCTCGGGCAGGGCTGGTCACATATTTCCTCAGCTTTAAGTAAGGTGGCACGGCTTTCATCACACGACATAATTGGTCAAGGTTTACCGAGCTGTGGTGTAAATTGGCGTCTTTTCGCCATAGCAAAAATGTTATGCTGCGATACTGGACCGTTACCGGCCAATAGCCGACCTTGGTGAACGTTTCGTGCGTTGCCGGCCAGGCGGAGTTTCGCCAAGGAGTTACAGGTCGAGTGCCCCGAACCGTGGCATCGAACCTCGCCATGTCGCCAACGGGGCCAGCCATCATGCCAAAAAAGCAACAGATACATCCCCGATACAATTCCAACAATCCTTGATTCTTGTCATGGTGCTACACTGATCAGACATACAGGACGATGATGGAGGCAGATATGCACCAGATGTCGCGGCGCCAGTTCCTACGGGTGACAGGCGCTACCCTGGCGGGCTCGAGCATTGCTGCGCTCGGCTTCGCCCCTACCCCGGCGCTCGCCGAGGTGCGGCAGTACAAGTTGCTGCGCACCACAGAAACCCGCAACACCTGTCCCTACTGCTCGGTGGGCTGCGGCATCCTGATGTATGGACTGGGCGACGGCGCGAAGAACGCGGCGGCGCGCATCATCCACATCGAAGGAGACGCCGATCATCCGGTCAACCGCGGCACGCTGTGCCCCAAGGGCGCCAGCCTGATCGACTTTATCCAGAGTCCTAACCGCCTCAAGGTGCCGGAGTACCGCGCGCCCGGTTCGTCGGAATGGAAGCAGCTGTCGTGGGACGATGCGCTGGACCGCATCGCCAAGCTGATGAAGCAGGACCGCGACGCCAATTTCACCGAGAAAACCGAGGACGGCAAAACGGTCAACCGCTGGCTCTCCACCGGCATGCTGGCGGCATCGGCGTCGAGCAACGAGGTCGGCTACCTGACCCACAAAACCATGCGCAGTCTCGGCATGCTGGCATTCGATAACCAGGCGCGTGTATGACATGGTCCGACGGTGGCAGGTCTTGCCCCGACGTTTGGCCGTGGAGCGATGACGAATCACTGGGTCGATATCCGCAATGCTGATGTAATTCTTGTCATGGGCGGCAACGCCGCCGAGGCCCACCCTTGCGGTTTCAAATGGGTGACCGAGGCCAAGGCGCACCGCAAGGCGCAGCTGATCGTGGTCGATCCGCGCTTTACCCGCACCGCTTCGGTGGCCGACCAGTACGTCGCCACACGCACCGGCACGGACATCGTGTTCCTGGGCGCGGTGATCAACTACCTGCTCACGGCGGACAAGATCCAGCGCGAGTACGTGGTGAACTACACCGACATGCCCTTCATCGTGCGCGAAGACTTCGCGCTGAACGATGGCCTGTATTCGGGCTACGACGAGGCTACTGGCAAGTACGCCGACAAGAGCAGCTGGGACTATGAAAAGGGCGAAGACGGTTACGCCAAGGTTGATCCCACCCTGCAGCACCCACGCTGCGTCTATCAGCTGATGAAGGCGCATTACTCGCGTTACACGCCGGAGCTGGTCGAGCGCGTGTGCGGCGTGCCGAAGGAAAAATTCCAGAAAGTGGCGGACATGCTGGCGTCGACCGCCGTTCCGGGGCGCGCCGGCACCATCCTGTACGCGCTGGGCTGGACCCAGCACACCACCGGCGCGCAGACCCTGCGCCTGGGCGCCATGATGCAGCTCCTGCTGGGAAATATCGGCATCGCGGGCGGCGGCATGAACGCGCTGCGAGGCCACTCCAACATCCAGGGCCTGACCGACCTGGGGCTGATGACCAACCTGCTGCCCGGCTATATGACCCTGCCCAACGAGCCGGAGCAGGACCTGGAGGGCTATATCAAGGCGCGCGCCCTGCAGCCGCTGCGTCCCAATCAGCTCAGCTACTGGAGCAACTACCGCAAGTTCCACGTGAGCCTGATGAAGGCATGGTGGGGCGCGGCGGCGACGGCCGAAAACAACTGGGCCTTCGACTACCTGCCCAAGCTGGACAAGCCGTACGACCTGCTGCAGGCCTTCGAGCTGATGCACCAGGGGAAAATGAACGGCTACCTTTGCCAGGGCTTTAACGTGCTGGCGTCCGCGCCGGACAAGCAGAAGGTGACGGAGGCGCTGTCGAAGCTGAAGTTCCTGGTAGTGATGGACCCGCTGGCGGTGGAGACGGCCGAATTCTGGAAGCCGCACGGCGAGTTCCACAATGTCGATCCTGCGCAAATCCAGACCGAGGTATTCCGCCTGCCCACCACCTGCTTCGCCGAGGAGCGCGGCTCGCTGGTCAGTTCTTCGCGCGTGCTGCAATGGCATTGGCAAGGCGCCGAGCCGCCGTGGCAGACGCGCAGCGACCTGGAGATCATGTCCGGCATCTTCCTGCGCATGCGGAAAATGTACCAGACCGATGGCGGCAAGTTCCCCGACCCGATCGTGAACCTGACCTGGCCGTACGCGCAGCCATTCAGCCCCACGCCGGAGGAACTGGCGATGGAGTACAACGGCAAGGCGCTGGCCGAGGTGACCGATCCCAAGGACGCCACCAAGGTGCTGGTGAAGAAGGGCGAGCAGCTGGCAGGCTTCGCCCAACTGCGCGATGATGGTTCCACGGCTTGCGGCTGCTGGATCTTCGCCGGCTGCTGGACCCAGGCCGGCAACCAGATGGGACGGCGCGACAACAGCGACCCGACCGGCATCGGCCAGACGCTGAACTGGGCCTGGGCCTGGCCAGCCAACCGCCGCGTGCTGTACAACCGCGCTTCCGCCGACACCCAGGGCAAGCCGTTCGACCCCACCCGCAAGCTGGTGGCCTGGAATGGCGCCACATGGAGCGGCGCGGACGTGCCGGACTTCAAGCTCGACGAGCCGCCTGAAAGCGGCATGGGGCCGTTCATCATGCTGGCCGAAGGCGTGGCGCGCTTCTTCGCCCGCGCCGGCATGGGCGAAGGGCCCTTCCCGGAGCACTACGAGCCGTTCGAGAATCCGCTCGGCTACAACCCGCTGCATCCGAAGAACCCGCGCGCAACCAGCAACCCGGCGGCGCGCATGTTCAAGGACGACAGGGCCAAGCTTGGCAAACACACGGACTTCCCGCACGTGGCCACCAGCTACCGGCTCACCGAGCACTTCCACTTCTGGACCAAGCACGCGCGCCTGAACGCCATCATCCAGCCGGAACAGTTCGTGGAAATCGGCGAGGACCTGGCCAAGGAAATCGGCGTGGCCAACGGCGGAATGGTGAGGGTGTCTTCCAGGCGGGGGCAGATCGTCGCCAAGGCGGTGGTCACCAAGCGCATCAAGGCGCTCACCATCGAGGGCAAGAAGACCCACACAGTCGGCTTGCCGCTGCACTTCGGCTTCAAGGGCGTGACCCGTCCCGGCTACCTGATCAACACGCTCACGCCGTCGGTGGGGGACGCCAACACGCAAACGCCGGAGTACAAGTCCTTCCTGGTGAAGGTCGAGAAAGCTTAGGAGAACGGCATGGCACTGCAATCTTTGGATATCAAGCGCATGTCGGCCACCACGGTGCAGGAACCCGTGGCGCGCAGCCCGGCCACCGGCACCGTGGCCAAGCTGATCGACGTATCGAAGTGCATCGGCTGCAAGGCTTGCCAGACCGCCTGCATGGAATGGAACGACCTGCGCGACGACGTGGGCGACACCAACGGCGAGTACGACAATCCGCGCGACCTGACGCCGCAGTCCTGGACCGTGATGCGCTTCACCGAGCACGAAGAAAAGGACGGCAACCTGGAATGGCTGATCCGCAAGGACGGCTGCATGCACTGCGAGGACCCGGGCTGCCTGAAAGCCTGCCCGGCGCCGGGCGCCATCGTGCAGTACACCAACGGCATCGTGGACTTCCACCAGGAGAACTGCATCGGCTGCGGCTACTGCGTGGCGGGCTGTCCATTCGATGTGCCGCGCATCTCCAAGAAGGACAGCCGTGCCTACAAGTGCACGCTGTGTTCGGACCGGGTGGCGGTGGGCCAGGAGCCGGCCTGCGTGAAGACCTGCCCTACCGGCGCCATCGTGTTCGGCACCAAGGAGGACATGCAGCTGCATGCGGCCGAGCGGGTGGAAGACTTGAAGTCGCGTGGCTTTGCGCAGGCCGGCCTGTACGACCCGGCAGGCGTGGGCGGCACGCATGTGATGTATGTGCTGCACCATGCAGACCGTCCGGGGCTGTACCACAACCTGCCGGCCAGCCCCGCCATCAGCCCCATGGTGGGCCTGTGGAAGGGGCTGACCAAGCCGCTCGCGCTGGCGGGCATCGCCGTCACCGCACTGGCAGGCTGGTTCCACTATAGCCGCGTGGGGCCGAATGAAGTGAGCCGGGAGGAGGAGGCGGAGGCGCTGCACGAGGCCAACCGCATCAAGGAGAGCCAAAATGAGATTCGATAAAGACGGCAATCCGCTCATCGAGCGCTATAACGCGAATGAACGCAGCAACCACTGGGTGACGGCGATCTGCTTCGTGCTGCTGGCCGTGTCCGGGCTGGCCATGTTCCATCCTGCCACCGCGTGGATGGCGGTGTTCCTGGGCGGCGGGCAGTGGACGCGCATCCTGCATCCGTTTATCGGCGTGGTGATGGCCGTGTCTTTCGGGCTGCTGGTGGTGCGCTTCTGGCACCACAACCGCTTCGAGCCGGGCGACAAGGAATGGCTGAAGGGCGCCACCGAGGTGATGGCGCTGCACGAGGAGAAGGTGCCGCCGGAGGGACGCTACAACGCCGGACAGAAGGTGCTGTTCTTCGTGCTGATCGCCTGCATGGCGGGGCTGATCCTGTCCGGCACGGTGATCTGGCGCGAGTACTTTTCGCTTTACTTCCCCATCGGCCTGGTGCGTTTTGCAGCCCTGCTACACTCGTTCTGCGCTTTCGTTATCATCGTGGCGATTGTGATCCACGTGTATGCCGGCTTCTGGGTGAAGGGCTCGGTGGGCGCCATGGTGCGCGGCACGGTCACCTACGGGTGGGCGCGCAAGCACCACCGGCGCTGGTTCGAGGAAGTGGCGCGCAAGCAGCGGGACTAGATTAGAATGGATTGAAACGCAGACGAGAGGACTTACTTGGTACAACGCCTTCTGTCCCCCGGCGAGATCGAATCGCTGGACCACACCACCATTCCGCGCCTGGTGTTGCCGCAGCCGGGCGTGCTCTTTTCCGCCCGCGCCACCCGCCTGCGCCAGCTTGCCGACGGCAACGTGCCCGGCATCCCCGCGCCCGACTCCCTGCACGGCTATCTGTACCTGATGGCCGCCGTCGCCGACGCCCAGGCTGCCATCGCGGCAGCCGGCTCGCCAGCCGCCGCTTCCGCCCCACGGCCGCCAGCGCCCCCGGTTCCGCCGCTGCCGCCCTCCGACGCCATGGAGACCGCTCTTGCCCACAACATGCCGCCGCTGCCGGTGTCCGGCCCGCGCCCGGCCGGCTGGGGGGCCATCTATTTGGCGCTCCTGGACCAGCTGGATGCCGCCGCCAGCGGCCAGCCGCAACTGGCCGCCGTGCTGGCCGGCCTGCGCGCGCTGTCCGACACCGACCTGGAGGGCTGCGCGGACGCGGTGCTGGCCGAATTCGGCGAGGGCATCAATCCTTTGCACGCGCCTTTTGTGGCCGCCGCGCTGCAGCTCCTATGGGTCACGCACGCAAGCCAGCTGGACGCCAGCCGCGTCCAGCCTCCCGTCACCGGCACTCTGTGTCCCGTCTGCGGCTCGCACCCGGTGGCCAGCGTGATCCGCATCGGCGGGCAGGCGCAAGGCTACCGCTATCTGCACTGCGCCATCTGCGCCAGCGAATGGCACATGGTGCGCGTGAAGTGCAGCTGTTGCGAGAAGAACGCCCGCATCGCCTACCAGAGCCTGGCGCCCGCCGGTGCAGATACAGGTGCCGATGAGGACAGCGGCGGCGACCCCGCCGCCGCCCCAGTCAACAAGGCGCAGGACCCTTCCCGCGTCGCCCGCGCGGAAACCTGCGATGACTGCCGCAGCTACCGCAAGATCTTCAACCAGGAACACGACTTCATGGTCGAGCCTCTGGCCGACGACCTGGCCAGCCTGGCGCTCGACGTGCTGGTGACGGAAGCCGGCTATGCGCGCGGCAGTGTCAATCCCCTGCTGTGGTTCGGTTCCGAATGAGCGCCGCCGCCGACAGCAAGCTCCCCGGCGGCCGCACGGTTCGTCTGCCTGCCGTGCACCGGGTACTGTCCGACGCCGCCTGCCAGCCGCTGCTCGCCCAGTACGGGCGCGAACAAGCCACCGCCGCCCTGCGCGCCCTGCTGGCCGAACTGCGCGCCTGCTCGCTCGGCGCCACCGGCGACCGGTCCAAGCCATCTTCCTTGCCCGCGCCGTCCGCAGCCACCGCCGGCAAGGACGCCCCAGCCGGCGTCGCTGCGGTCATCGCGCGCCTTGCCGAACGCCTGGAGCGCGCCAACCGCTCCGCCCTGTTCCCGGTCTTCAACCTCAGCGGCACCGTCCTGCACACCAACCTTGGCCGCGCCCTGCTGCCTGACAGCGCGGTGCAAGCGGTGGCCGAGGCGCTGCGCTGGCCGATGAACCTGGAATGGGACATCGACACCGGCAAGCGCGGCGACCGGGACAACCTGGTGGAGGAACTGCTGCGCGAACTGACCGGCGCCGAAGCGGCCACGGTAGTCAACAACAATGCCGCGGCCGTCCTGCTGCTGCTCAATACCCTCGCCGCCGGCCGCGAAGTGATCGTCTCGCGCGGCGAGCTGGTGGAAATCGGCGGCGCCTTCCGCATTCCCGACATCATGACCCGCGCCGGCGCCACGCTGCGTGAAGTGGGCAGCACCAACCGCACGCACCTGGCGGACTACGGCAGCGCCATCGCCGACAGCACGGCTTTGCTGATGAAGGTCCATTGCAGCAACTATGCCATCACCGGCTTCACCAAGGCCGTCGACCTGCCCGAGCTGGTGCCGCTGGCGCGCGGCCACAAGGTTCCTGTGGCGGTGGACCTGGGCAGCGGAACGCTGGTCGATCTTGAACAGTACGGCCTGCCGCATGAGACCACGGTGCGGGAAACCCTCGCCGCCGGGGCGGACCTCGTGACTTTCAGTGGCGACAAGCTGCTCGGCGGTCCGCAGTGCGGCATCATCGCTGGCCGCGCCGACCTGGTTGCCGCCATCAAGCGCAATCCGCTGAAGCGCGCCCTGCGCGTGGGCAAGCTGACACTGGCCGCGCTCGAACCGGTGCTGGCGCTTTATCGCGCACCCGATCTGCTGCCAGAGCGCCTTACCACGCTGCGCCTGCTCACGCGCCCGGCCGCCGCCATGCGCGCGCTGGCTGGCCTGTTGCAGCCGCAGCTGCAGCATGCGCTGGGCCAGGCCTACAGCGTGGCCGCCGAACCGATGTTGAGCCAGATCGGCAGCGGCGCCTTGCCGGTGGACCAATTGCCCAGCCACGGCCTGGCGATCCGCGCGGTCCGCCCCGTCCGCCTGGCCGAGGCGGCCATCAAAGTCGCGAGCGACCCGCTCGGCGCGCTGGAGAAGCGCCTGCGCGCCCTGCCCCGCCCCGTCATCGGCCGCATCGCCAACGATACCCTGTGGCTGGATCTGCGCTGCCTGGAAGACGCGCAGCTGGACATCTTCGTGCGGCAACTGCATCTGCTACGGCCATGATAGTCGGCACTGCAGGCCATATCGACCACGGCAAAACGTCGCTCACGCGCGCGCTCACCGGCGTCGATACGGACCGCCTGAAGGAAGAAAAGCAGCGCGGCATTTCGATCGAGCTGGGCTACGCCTACGCGCCGCTGGAAGACGGCGTCATCCTGGGCATTATCGACGTTCCGGGCCACGAGAAGTTCATTCGCACCATGGCGGCCGGCATCACGGGCATCGACTTCGCGCTGCTCGTCATCGCCGCCGACGACGGCATCATGCCGCAGACGCTGGAGCACCTCGCCATCCTGCGCCTGCTCGGTGTGCAGCGCGGCGCCGTGGCGCTGAACAAAGTGGACCGCGCCACGCCCGAACGGCTACAGCAGGTGCAGGCCGAGATAGACATGCTGCTGGCAGACACCGCCTTCGCCGGCTGCCCCGTGTTCCCCACCGCGGCGACCGTCCCGGGCGACGCCGGCGTGACGGCACTACGCCTGCACCTCACCGCCGCCTCGCGCATTCTGCCTGCGCGCGACGAGCACCGCCTGTTCCGGCTGGGCGTGGACCGCGTGTTCACGCTGGCCGGCCAGGGCACAGTGGTCACGGGGACCGCGCTGGCGGGCAGCGTGGCCGTGGGCGATACGCTGGCACTGGCGCCGGGAGGCCGGGAAGTGCGCGTGCGCAGCATCCATGCCCAGAACCGCGCCGCCGGCGAAGGCCGCGCGGGGCAGCGCCTGGCTCTCAACCTGGCCGGTGCAGCGCGCGACGAGATCGAACGCGGCAGCTGGGTGGTCGCCCCTGCGCTGGCCGCCTGCTCCTTGCGCGTCGATGCCGAGCTGACGCTGCTGCCCGGAAGCGGCGCCGCGCTCAAGGCCTGGTCGCCGGTACACGTGCACCTGGGCGCAGCCCACCATACCGCCAACATCGTGCCGCTGGACGCGGACGCGGTACTGCCCGGCCACACCTCCCGCGCGCAGCTGGTGTTCGAGCAGGAAGTCCATGCCGTGCCCGGCGACCGCTTCGTGCTGCGCAACGCGCAGGCCACGCAGACCATAGGCGGTGGCATGGTTCTCGACCCCTTCGGTGCAGCCCGCAAGCGCCGCAGCCCCGTGCGCCTGGCCTGGCTGGACGCCCTCGGCGCCTTCACCGGCAGCGCCTGCGGCGGCGGCGCAAGGGCCGGCGGCGCGGCTGAAGGCATTGGCGGCATCGGCTCGCTGCTGGCCTGTTCGCCGCACGGCCTGCCCATGAGCGCCCTGGTGCGCCTGTCGCAGCTGCCGCCTGCGCGCATCGACGTGCCGCCCGGCGTGCGACGTATCCCGCTGCATGGCGGCGACGAACTGCTGGTCGGCGATGCGGCGCTGGCCCGGTTGCAGCGGCACGCGCTGGCCGCCCTTGCAGACTTCCATGCCAGCTCGCCCGACGAAACCGGTCCCGAGCTATGGCGCTTGAAACGCATCGCCAGCCCGGATAGCGAAGACCAGCTATGGAGCCACGCCATGTCCGCACTGCTGTCGCAAGGCGACATCCGCCGCCACGGCAACGCGCTGCACCTGCCCGGCCACAGCGTGGAGCTCAGCGCATCCGAACAGGCGCTGGCGGACCGCTTGCTGCCGGAGCTGCTGGCAGGCCGCTACGATCCGCCCTGGGTGCGTACCCTGGCCGCCACGCTGGCCGTGCCGGAGGACGACGTGCGCCGCCTGCTGCGCAAGCTGGCGCGGGCCGGCGCCGTCACCCAGGTTGTCACGGACCTGTTCTACCACCCGGCGCCGCTGGCCGAACTGGCGCAGATCATCGCCCAGCTGGAAGACGCGCAGGCGGCCAGCTTCCGCGACGCGGCCGGCCTTGGGCGCAAGCGCGCCGTGCAGCTGTTGGAATATTTCGATCGGGTCGGCTATACTCGGCGCGTACGCAACACGCACCTGGTCCGACCATGGAAGGCATTCCCGTCCGGTGACGGGGCCGGGCTTCAAACCCGGTGAGGGGCGTCAGCCGTTCCTCTGTAAGTTCGACTCTTTCTGCCTTCCGCCATGACCTCCAGCAGCACCGCCGCCGGCATCGGCCGCCCCAGCAGATAGCCCTGCGCATAGGTGCAGCCGGCGCGCTGCAGCCATTCCAGCTGCTCGCGGTTCTCCACGCCCTCGGCCACCACGGTCAGCTGGAAGTCCTGCGCCAGCGAGATCACCGCGCTGACGATGGTGCTGCCTTCCCCCGGCAGCGACTGCAGGAAGCTGCGGTCGATTTTCAGCTGGTTGATGGGGAAGGACTGCAGGTAGGCCAGCGAAGAATAGCCGGTGCCGAAATCGTCGATCGACAAGCGCACGCCGAGCGCGCGCGCGTCGCGCATGAACTGCACAGCCGCCTGCACGTCCTCCATCAGCACGCTCTCGGTCAGCTCCAGTTCCAGCAGCGCGGCCGGCAGTCCGCTGGCGCGCAGCGCTGCCACCACTTCGTCCAGGAAACCGCGTTCGCGCAGCTGGCGCGCCGACACATTGACCGCGACGCTGACAGGCGGCGCCCCAGGACACTGCCAGGTCACGGCGTCGGCGCAGGCCCGTTCCAGCACCCAGCGCCCCAGCGCCACGATCAGGCCGCTGTCCTCGGCCACCGGGATAAACTCGGCCGGCGAAATGAAGCCATGCTCGGCGTGATGCCAGCGCAGCAGCGCCTCGGCGCCCACCATGCGCTCGCTGGCGCATTCGAACTGCGGCTGGTAATGCACGGCCAGCTCGCCATGATCGAGCGCGCGCCGCAAGTCGCGCTCAAGCTGGACGCGGCGCTGCGTCTGCAGCGTCATCGCCGGCAGGAATTCGGCCAGGCGGTTGCGGCCGGTCTGCTTGGCGTGGTACAGCGCAGTATCGGCCCGGCTCACCAGCTCGCCCATGCTGACGGCGTCGTCCGGGTACATGCACATGCCCACGCTGGCAGTGGCGAACATTTCGCTGCCGCCAACCTGGAATGGCGAACGCAGCGCTTCCGTTACTTTCTCGGCCAGCGCGCGCGCTTCGGCGCGCCCGGCCACCGCCGGCACGACGATGGCAAATTCGTCGCCGCCGATGCGGCCCACCGTGCCGCTGCCGTCAACCACCGCGCCCAGCACGCCGGCCACCTGGCGCAACAGGTCGTCGCCGGCGCTATGGCCTGCGGTGTCGTTTACCACCTTGAAGTTGTCCAGGTCGATCAGCAGCAGCGCCAGCCGTCCGCCGTCGGCGCCGCGCTCCGCGATCGCCTCCTCCAGCAGGCCGTAGCTGGCGCGCCGGTTCGGCAGCGCCGTCACCTGGTCGGTATGGGCCAGGTAATCGAGCTCGCGCTCGGCCGCCACCACGCGCGCGCGTGTGCGCCGCGCCAGCAGCTGCGCCAGCAGCAGCGCGCCGAGCGAGGCCAGTATCACCAGGCCGAGATAGTGCGCCATCGCCTCGCGGATGCCGCGTGTGCCGTGCGCCAGCACCACCTTGCCCAGCACCTTGCCGCGATACTCGATGGGCGCAGTCTCCTGCGCGCTGTGCAGCCAGTCCAGCGCATGTCGCTCGGCCACCGGCACATGGCCGTTCACGCCGTAGTATTCAAACAGCAAACCTTGCTGGTCGTAGATCGCCACCCAGCGGAAATACGGTGCCGAGCGCAGCGCGCGCAGCGCATCGGCGGCGGCGTCGCGGTCGCGGAACATCAGCGGCGCGGCCAGGTTGTCCGCCACGATGGCGGCCTGCACCCGCGTTTCGCTATTGAGCGCCTGGTGCAGCGACAACACCTGGTATACCAGCAGCACCACGCCGGCCACCGCAAGCGCCGCCACGGCCGCCATCAGCTGGCCGGCGCCCAGCATGCTGGTCAGGGTCAGCCGATCGGCCTTCCTGCGGCGGCGGTTTACCATACATTCCTCGCCAGGCGCAGCAGGCGCGAACTGAATTTCAGGCCTAGGCGCGCGGCCTCGCGCGTATCGACGTCGAAGCGCACGTGTCGGTCCTCGTCCACCAGCGCCACCGCGCCCGCGTATTTTCCCGCACTCACGCCATCGGCCACGAACAGCGTTCCGCTGCCGTCGGCGGGGCGCGGCTGGCCCAGCTCCGCCGCGAATATGCTGATGTCGCAGCTGCGCGGCGGCGCGCCTGCACCGGTGTCGTACATGGTCCAGTTGCGGCCGTTGACCAGCTTGCCCTCCAGCTGGCGCAAGCTGTCCCAGAACGGCAGCGAAGACCGCGCGCATACCGCGAACGGGCGGTCCGCCGCCGCACCGGAAGGTCCGGCCGGCCAGTTGGTGAACATGGCGATGTTGTAGATGTAGGCGGCCTTCAGCGCGCTGTTCTGCACTTCCTGCAATTCGGCGTGGCACACCGGGGCCAGCGAGGCCAGGGTGCACAGGACGCTGATGCGGAAGGCGGCGCGCATGATCAGAACCCGTAGGTCAGTTTGGCCGCGACCGTGCGGCTCTGGCGCGCCAGCGCTTCCTGCACGAACACGGCGCCGGCCGGGTCGGCATAGCGCGCGTCGAATGCGTTGTACAGCGCCAGCGACAGTTCGGTGCGCGCCAGCAGGCCGTTGCTGGTGGCGACCATGTTGCTGAGGCAATGGCCGCCCACCCTGCTGTTCTGCGTCAGGCGCGCCGTGCCGCATTGCAGCTCGGCGCCCAAGCGGGCCTTCAGCGCAGGAAGCGGCAGCGACAGGTTCAGCTTGGCCAGGCGCCGCGGCGAATTGACCAGCTGCGCATTGTCGCCGTCGTCGGCGTGCTGCATGGCGAAGCTGGCCCGCAGCCGCAAGCCGCGTCCGAACTGGCGTTCATAGGCCACCTCGGCCCCCGTGGCCACAGCGCGCTGGATGTTGGCGAACATCAGCAGCCCCGTATCCGGCTGGACTTCCTGCGAGATCAGGCCGCGCATGCGGTAGTTGAACAGCGACATGCGTGCCAGGCCGTTGGCGTCCAGGCGGCGCTCGAAGATCAATTCGCGCGTGCTGATACGTTCGGCCGACAGCGCCGGATTGCCTTGCTGCCCTCCCTCGCCCGGATAGCTGTAATACAGCTCGTAGGCATTCGGAGCGCGGTAGGCGGTGCCGTATATGAGCTTGACGGTGTTATCCGGCGAGGCGCGGTACATCAGCGCCAGGCGCGGGTGGAACTGGCTGCCGGCGTTGCTGTCCCGGTCGTAGCGCAGGCCGGCGTTGAGCAGCAAGCCGGGGCGAACGCGCCATTCATCCTGCACGAACACGCCGCTGCGCCCGTCGCTGCGGCGATCGTCCAGCAACAGCTGGTAGGGCGCGCGGTAGTAGCTGAACTGGTCGCGCCGCGCATTGCGCTGCATGTCCACGCCGGCCACGACCTTGTGGTCCGGCACCCGGCTGAAGGTCAGCTGCGCGCTGGCGCCGAACCAGCCGGCATGGTCGCCATCCACGTTCACCAGCGCCTCTCCCGCCTCACCGGGATAGCTGCCGATCCCCTGGTAGTCGGCACGGCCCCAGTGTGCCAGCACGGCCAGGTCGGCCCCGCTGGCCAGCGGCATGTCGAAGGCCGCCTTGGCAAAGGCCTGCGTGTCGCGCGTCTGGTTGGCGGTGTCGAACAGGGCGCCGAAGGAACCGGTGGGCACGCCCTTGGTGCGCGCCACGTAGCCTGCCGACACGGTCCACGGGCCGTAAGCGGCCTTGGCGAACAGACGGTGCGCACGGTCGAAATCCAGGCCATGGGCCACGCCGTCCGATCCCGGCTGCCGGTATTCGGCGAAGTACAGATCCTGCCCATCGCGCCGGCTGCTGCTGGCCGACAGCAGCACGTCGGTGCCGTCCTGGGCGTGCCAGCCATAGCTGACGCGCGCCGCCCGCTCGCCGTAGCTGCCCGCCAGCATGGAGGCCTGCGGCCCGGCCATCGCGCTGCCGGACTTGGTGATGACGTTGATCACGCCGAACAGCGCGTTCGAGCCGTACACCGCCGAACCGGGGCCGGGCACGTATTCGATGCGCTGCACCAGGTCCATGTCGAGCAAGCCCTCGCTGCCGATGCTGGCCTGGTCGTAGACGCTGTCGTTGGTGCGCACGCCGTCCACCAGCAGCAGGAAGCGGCTGTCGTAATCGCCCGGCCGCAGGAAACCGCGCGCGCCGAGGTAGGAATAATTGCGGTCGTTGTTCACGTAGAGGCCGGGCAGCGACGCCAGCGCGTCGGCCAGCGTGCGCCAGCCGAAGTCGCGGATGTCCTGCGCGGTCAGCACCACCACTGCCGACGGCGCGTCGGCTATGGTCTGCGAGAAGCGCGATACCGAGGTAACTTGCAACTCCACCAATTGCTCAAGCGGCAAAACTGCCAGGTCTTGACTGCCACTGTCGAGCGAGACCTGGCCGGCCCAGGCAGGCAATGCGCTAGCGGCCAGCAAGAGGACGCAGCGCCATGAGGCGGAGAATGCGGGAGAAAGCGGCGGGTTCATTAATTGTTCTAGTAGGTGACGCAGGCATAGCGGCCGCAAGACGATACAAATAGTACCGCTTACCGCCCCGCCAGGCCAATCTACTGTTGCTTTACGGCACAGCCGCCGTACTCGGCAACCACCCCACGCCATTACCGTTGACATTATGAATATACAGCCGGTCAACAGTCTCGGTGGCGCCGGTGGTGACCGGCGAGGCGCCGCTCGGATCCTGCAAGTCCGCCACGACTTGACCGGCCTCGGTGAAAGCGAGCACGTGGCCGTAGCGCTTGGGCGCAGGCCAGAAGACGCGCGGGATGCGCAGCACCAGCTTGCGCATGAAAGGCTGGCCGGCCATCGCATCCAGCTCGTCGCGCTGGCCGGCCAGGCCCAGCCAGATCCTGCCATTCAAGCCGCGCGTCAGGTTGTCCGGGTAGCCGGGCAAATTGTCGAGCACCACTTTCGCCTGCCGGGCCGCACGCGACACGTCGAGCTGCGCGGCGGCGATGTCGATGCGCCACACACGGTATCGGCCGCTCTCGCTGACAAATACCGACTGTTCGTCGGCAGCCAGCACAATGCCGTTGGCAAAGCTCAGTCCCTTGGCCACCACCCTGACCGCCTTGCTGGCCGGGTCGTATTCGAGCACGCGGCCGGTGGCCGACTGCTCCAGCACATCCAGCGTGGCCGCCCACTGCGTGCTGCCGGCGCGCGGCGCAAGAAAGCGCATGGACGAATCCGTGAGATAGATCTTGCCGCTGGCGGCGACCGCCACCGCGTTGGCAAAATGCACCGGACCGCCTTCGCCGGCAGCCAGCAAGACGGTGCGCGCGCCGTTCGCGTCGAAGGACAGCAACCCCTTGTCGGCGTCGGCCACGATCAAATTGCCGTGCGCGTCGAACGCCATGCCCAACGGCCGGCCGCCCGTATACGCCAGCATGCCCTGGGAGCTGCCGTCCGGCCGCATGTGCAACAGCAGGCCATCCGCAATGCCCGCATACAGCTCGCCATCCCTGCCGGCCACGATGTGCTCGGGACCGATCTGCCGGTCCAGTGCGATGGTCTTGATGCCCGCCAGCCTGGCGTTCGGCGCATGGGCGCCCGTGTAGCCCGGCGCCGCCGGCGCCTGCCAGGCCACCGGATCGATGGGGACGGGCCACCAGCCCAGGTAAGCCGCCGTGCCCACCGCACCCAGCGCCAGCAGGACGCCGGGCCGCATGCGCCGCTCCGGCCGGGCGGCCGACCACGGCAAGCCCGCGCCGACCGAGAAGCAAAACGTCATCAGCAAATGGGCGCCGGCGATGGAAGCGAGGCCCTGCAGCGCGGCCTGGACGCCGTTGCCCGCGCCCAGCAGGCCGGCGCTGAGCGGGAGCGAAACGAGCAGCGAAATCCCCAGTGACGCCAGCAGAACCCAGCCCACGCTGCCCCGCCCCGCCCGCATCAGCCGCAGGATCACCGGCACGCCGACCAGCGCAATGCCCGCCGTGCTGAACATGATGGCCGGGGCCAGCGTGACCACGAACTGCTGGCGGATCGCCGCCCAGTAGCTCTCCGGCGGTACGCGCCAGGTTTGCGCGGCGTCCTCGGGTGTGACGTAGGCCCCCAGCGCGGTGCACACCACGCAGGCCAGCACCGCACCCACGTAGCCGCCGAACAGCCGCAGCGGCGCGATCGGCATGGCGGCGCCGTGCTTGTTGTACAGGCCGTACGAGCAGCCAACGATGAAGGCCAGCCACACCAGCAGGGTCAGCGGATAGGTCAGTATGCCGAACAGCAGATCGGTGGCCAATCAAGACTCCTGCAATTGCGTTATGGTCGATCTGCCGCAGTGTACATATTTCTTCTCGGAAAAAACTCTCGCTTTGTCACAACGGCCGCACTGTACCCCTGCGCCTGCGGGCCAACTGTGCTGCTCCGCGCCGCCGGCCCGGCGCTATGCTGGCCGCATGAACCCGTCCCCGACCGAACTGCGAGACACCCGCGGCCGACCGCTGAAAGACCTGCGCCTGTCCGTCATCGACCAATGCAATTTCCGCTGCCCCTACTGCATGCCCAAGGAAAGCTACGGACCGGACTACGCCTTCATGACGTCCTCCGAGCGGCTGTCTTTCGGCCAGCTGGCGCGGTTGGCGCGCAGCTTCGTGCAGCTGGGCGTGGAAAAAATTCGTCTCACCGGCGGCGAACCGTTGCTGCGCAAGGACTTGCCGCGCCTGATAGAAACGCTGGCTGCCATGCGCACGCTGGCAGGCCGCCCGCTGGACATCGCGCTCACCACCAACGGCTCGCTGCTGGCGGCGCGTGCGCAGTCGCTGAAAGACGCCGGCCTGCGCCGCATTACGGTGAGCCTGGACAGCCTGGACGATGCGCTGGCGGGCCGCATGAACGGCGTGAACTTCCCGGTGGCGCGGGTACTGGAAGGCATCGCGGCGGCGCAGCGCGCGGGACTGGCGCCGGTCAAGGTCAACACCGTGATAGAACGCGGCGTGAACGACAGCCAGATCCTGCCGCTGGTGCACCACTTCCGCGACAGCGGCGTGCAGCTGCGCTTTATCGAATACATGGACGTGGGCGGCGCCAGCCGCTGGAACGCCGGCCAGGTGCTGAGTGCCGACGCCATGCGCGCCATCGTCCAGCAGCACTACCCGCTGGTGCAGGACGGCGCCGCGCGCGGCCACGACACGGCCGACATCTGGCGCCATGCGGATGGCTCGGGCAGCCTTGGCTTCATCGCCAGCATGTCGCATCCCTTCTGCGGCGAATGCGTACGCGCCCGCGTGGCGGCGGACGGAAAACTGTACCTGTGCCTGTTCTCGCAGGAAGGTGCGGACCTGCGCCCCTGGCTGGACGACGGGCGGGAAGCACAGCTGGAGGAACGCATACGCGCGCTGTGGCAGGCGCGCACCGACCGTTATTCTGAATTGCGCGGCCCGTCCGGCGGCCGCGCGCACGCGCACAAGGTGGTGCGCATGTCACTGGTGGGCGGCTGACGCCAGGCGCCCCAGCATGCGCAGTGCATCCTCGATCTCCCTGGCCCACGGATAGCTGTAGTTCAGGCGGATGAAGTTCGGGTAGCTGCCGCGCGCCGAGAACATATGTCCCGGCCCGACGGTGATCTTGCGCTCCAGCGCCAGCGCGTACAGCTTCATCGCGTCCACCGACGGCGGCATCTCCACCCACAGCACATAGCCGCCCTGCGGTTCGGACACGCGCGTGCCGGCCGGGAAGAAGCGCAGCACAGCGGCCGCCATCATGCGCGCGCGCTGCTCGTAACCCTTGCGCACCTTGCGCAGGTGGCGGTCGTAGCCGTCGTGCTGCAGGTAGTCGGCGATGGCCATTTGCGGCAGCGTGGGCGTGGTGAGCGTGTTGAGGAACTTGAGCTTCTCCACCTGCGCCGTGTAGCGTCCCGGCAGCGCCCAGCCGATGCGGTAGTTCGCCGTCAGGCTCTTGGAGAACGACGAGCAGTGCAGCACCAGGCCCTGCTTGTCGTAGGACTTCAGCGATGTCGGGTGGCTCTCGCCGTAATACAGCTCGTTGTAGACATCGTTCTCGATGACCGGGATATCATGGCTGGCCAGCAGTTGCACCAGCTCGCGCTTGCGCGCGTCCGGCATCTGGAAACCCAGCGGATTCTGGAAGTTCGGCATCACCATGCAGGCTGCCACGCGCTGCTGCGACAGGATGGCGCGCAGCGCCTCGATGCTGATGCCCTCGCGCGGATCGGTCGGCACCTCCAGCGCCCGCATGCCCATGCGCTCGATCGCGTGCAGCATCGCGTAGAAGGTGGGCGATTCCACCGCCACCGTGTCGCCCGGCTTGGCCACGGCCTGCAGGCACAGGTTGATCGCCTCCGTGGCGCCCATGGTGATGATGATTTCGGACGGGTCGACCGCCAGCCCGTTCTCCAGGTGGCGGCGCGCGATCTGGCGGATCAGCTCCGGATTCCCGGGCGGCAGATCGTCCATCACGCTCCAGTGCTGGGCGCGGCGCGCCAGCGCGCTGGCGTATTGGCTGATGCGCGGCCATGGGAACGGCGCCGGGTCCGGGTACGGCGAGCCGAGCGGCACCGCCCCCTCCTTGCGGATGGTGCGCAGCGTGGACAGCACCAGACGGCTCACATCCACTTCGGACGACAGCACCAGCGGCTCGCTGGGCGCCGGCGGCGCAGCGCGCGGCGCCCCGGCCTGCCTGGCGCGCACGAAGTAGCCCGACTGCGGACGGCTTTCAATGATGCCCCTGCTCTCCAGCTGGGAGTACGCGCGCAGCACCGTGCTGATGCTCAGGCTGCGGTGCTGGCTGGTCTGGCGCACCGACGGCAGCTTCTCCCCTTCCAGCAGCACGCCGCGCGCGACCTGGCCTTCGATGTCGGCGGCAAGGGTTTGGTAGAGATTCATGCTGCGCAGTATAGCGCAGCGGCATGGCGGTATTGCTATCATTTGCACGGCGCCACATCTTCGATATACTCGCGTCACGGGCGAGCAACGAGCGATGACCATGCGTGTACGCGACTACGATGAGCGGGACTTCGAGGCAGTAGCTGCGGTGTACGCCAATGCGAAGCTCGATGAGCTACAGTTTGAAGCGCAGCCTTTCACGCTGACGCCGCTTGCGGCAGATCCAGCTATTTTGGCCGCGTTCAGGCAGTCCAGCGTGCTGGTGTGCGAGGACGGCTGCGGCATCGTCGGCTTCGCCGCCAGCGTGCCGGGTCAATTGCGCGCCCTGTTCGTCCACTCGGATGCGCGCGGGCGCGGCGCGGGACAGGCGCTGCTGGCGGCCGTGATGGCAAGGCAAACCGGGCCGCTGTCACTGAACGTCGCCAAATCCAACATTCCCGCAGTAGGCTTCTACGAGAAATTCGGCTTCGCCGTCGCCTCGGAAACCAGCAGGCAATACCACGGAGTCGATATCGCTTACTACCAGATGGCCTGCTGTCGCACCATTTTGACGGTGAAGCGCTGATTTATCAGAAAGGACCCTGTCATGAAATCACTGTGCCTTGCGATGCTGATGTCCGCAGTCGTGGCGGCCCCGCAGCCGAGCGCGGCCCGATCGGACTCTCCGCCCCCCCCAAACGCCTGCCGCGCCGCACCACGGCCAGCGTGATTTCGACTGGGAGATTGGCACCTGGGATACGCGCCTGAAGCGCCTGCGCGAACCGCTGAGCGGCAAGACCGAGTGGCTGGAGTACGCCGGCACCTCGGTCGTCAAGCAGGTCATGGACGGACGGGCCAACCTGGTCGAGCTCGATGTGCGCGGCAGCGCCGGCCGGATCACTGGCGTGTCGCTGCGCCTGTACCAGCCGGCGAGCGGCCAGTGGACCCTGCATTTCGCGAACCTGGCCAACGGCTTGATGACCGAGCCCATGCACGGCTCCTTCAAGGATGGCCAAGGCAGCTTCTACGGCCAGGACACGGTGCACGGGCGCGTGGTGCCGGTCAGGTTCCTCATGGTGCCGGCGGGCGCCGGCCAATGGCGCTTCGAACAGGCGTATTCGGCGGACGGTGGACAACACTGGGAAACCAACTGGATCGCCATCGATACCCGCCGCAAGCAATAGGAAGCGCTTGACGGTGCCGATGCGCGTTCAGCTCGCCGGGCCAGAGCCCAAACCGAATCGATGTAATGAACGGTTGCGGTCCCGTGGAACAGCCGCGCCGGCGGCGCTTGCGCACCCAGCTTCAAGTCCCGGGACACGAGCTGGTCCAGGCTGGCCCAGCCTTTGCCATCCAGCTCCAAGCCTGTCGCCGCCGGATCGTGACGGAGCACTAAACTGAGAAATTACTGGTTCGTTCGAGGTGTTTCGACATTCGAAATAGCTTACTCAACATTGAAATTGGAAATGCCTGCTAGGCAGCCTGTTTGCCCAACTGCGGCAGCGACGCCATCAGGTCCGAGAAACGCTGCCCCTGGATCATCACGTGCTCGCGCAGCAGTTCGGCGGCTTTTTCGCCGTCGCCGCCGAGGATGGCCTGCACCACGCCGTCGTGCTCGGCGTATGAATTGGACAGCCGGTTGCGCACCCTGAGCTGCAAGCGCCGGTAGGGCCGCAGGCGCCGGTACAGGCTGCGCGCCTGCTCGATCAGGAACTGGTTGTGGCTGCCAGCGTAGATGGCTTCGTGGAAGGCCTCGTTCTTGTAGTAGTAGTCATCCGGCTGCTGCGCGTCCAGCGCTTCCTTGCACGCCTGGTGCGCCGCCAGCAGCGCCTGCTGCTCGGCCAGCGTCATGCGCCGCGCGGCCAGCCGGCCGCAGGTCGCCTCCAGCTCGGACATCACCTCGAACATCTCCACCAGTTGCTGCGGCCCCAGTTCGGCCACGATGGCGCCGCGCCGTGGCCGGATCACCACCACGCCCATGGACGCCAGCTGGATCAGTGCCTCCCGGATGGGCGTGCGCGACACGTCGAAACGCGCGGCCAGTTCCGTCTCATCCAGGTGCTGCCCGGGCGTCAAGGTGCCCACGGCTATCATTTCCTCTATGTCTTCGCGCAGTTGCGTGGATCGGTTCGTCATGGCGGATAGTTTTCTTGTATGTAGGTCTTCATTATAGAAGCGATTTTTAACTTGACAATGTATGCAGCCAATATATTCTTGTATACACAAAAACGGAAGTTGCATATTTCATTCACCCCTTGGAGGACGTATGACTGTAATGAACCGCAGAGCGGCACTGGGCAAGCTCGGCAAACTGGGCGCCCTGGGCGCCCTCGCAGGCAGCCCGTTGTCGATATCCAGCGCCTGGGCGCAAGCCACCACGCTGAAAATCTCCCACCAGTTTCCGGGCGGCACCGTGGCCGAAGGAGACTTCCGCGACCGCCTGACCCGCATGTTCGCGGCCGAAGTGGAAAAGCGCTCCAAGGGCGCGTTGAAATTCGCCATCTATCCCGGCTCCTCCCTGATGAAGACCAACGCCCAGTTCTCCGCCATGCGCAAGGGCGCGCTGGACCTGTCGCTGGTGCCGCTGTCCTATGCCGGCGGCGAGGTGCCGGAGGTGAATATCGGCCTGATGCCCGGCCTGGTCACGTCCTACCAGCAGGGCTACAGCTGGAAAAACGCGGAAGTGGGCAAGGAACTGGCCCGCATCCTGTACGACAAGGGCATCGTGGTGGTGAGCTGGATCTGGCAGGCCGGCGGCGTGGCCTCGCGCACCAAGCCGGTGGTGGAACCGGAGGACGCGAAAGGCATGAAGATACGCGGCGGCTCACGCGAAATGGACTTGATCCTGAAGGCCGCCGGCGCCGCCGTGGTGTCGCTGCCGTCCAATGAAATCTACGCCGCCATGCAGACCGGTGCGATGGACGCCGCCCTCACATCGTCCACCTCGCTGATCTCCTTCCGCCTGGAAGAAGTGTCCAAGGCCCTGACCTCAGGGCGCGGCAACGCCTACTGGTTCATGTTCGAGCCGCTGATGATGTCGCGCGCGGTATTCGACAAGCTGCCGAAAGAGCAGCAGGCCACCATCCTGGCCGTTGGCGCCGACATGGAAGCATTCGCGCTGAAAGCCGCACAGGAAGACGACACCCAGGTGGCGGCCGTCTACCAGAAAGCCGGCGCCAAGGTGGTAGACCTGAACGCGGCGACCGTCAAGCGCTGGCAGGCCATCGCGCGCACCACCGCGTGGAAGGACTACAGCGAGAAGAACGAGAACTGCGCCAAGCTGCTCAAACTCGCCGAGAAAACGCTATGAGCCACGGCTTCGAACTCAAGGCCGCTCCCGGGCCCGCAGTGCCGGACAATGCTGCCCTGGCCAGCGCTTCCGGGGTGCTGAACCGCCTGAACAAGGCCCTGCTGACGCTATCGATGTGCGCGCTGGTGTTGACGGCGCTGATACTGACCTACTCGGTGATATCGCGCTACTTCTTCCACGCGCCGACCGACTGGCAGGACGAAGCCTCGGTCTTCATGCTGGTGGGCGCCACCTTCTTCTGCGCGGCCTATGTCCAGTCCTACCGCGGCCACATCGGCATCGAGGCGCTGGCCGACCTGCTGCCGCCGCGCGTCAACGCGGCGCGGCTGTTCATGGTCGACCTGCTTTCCACGCTGTTTTGCGCCTTCTTCTCGTGGAAGTCCTGGACGCTGTGGCATGAAGCCTTCGTCGAGGGCCAGACCACCACCTCCACCTTCGCCCCGCCGCTGTGGATCCCCTACGGCATGATGGCCCTCGGCATGACGCTGCTGGCGCTGCAACTGCTGCTGCAAACGGCCGCCCGCCTCAGCGACAAACCTCTGGAGAACGCAGCATGAGCGAGCTTACCCTGGGCGCCCTGTACGGCGCCGTCACGCTGGTCGTCATGTTTTCCGGCATGCCCATCGCTTTCGCGCTGGGCGTGGTGGCCACCGGCTTCATGTACTTCTTCATGCCGCCCTCCTCGCTCGACACGGTGACGCAGAACGTGTACGAGGAAATGGCGTCCATCACGCTGCTGTCGATTCCCCTGTTCATCATGAAGGGCGCGGCCATCGGCAAGTCGCCAGCGGGGCGCGACCTGTATGCAGCCATCCACGCCTGGCTGCACAAGGTGCCGGGCGGCCTCGGTATCGCCAACGTGTTCGCCTGTGCGCTGTTCGCCGCCATGGCCGGCTCCTCGCCGGCCACCTGCTCGGCCATCGGCTCGGCCGGCATCCCGGAAATGCGCAAGCGCGGCTACTCGCCCGGCTTCGCGGCCGGCATCATCGCCGCCGGCGGCACGCTGGGCATCCTGTTGCCGCCGTCCATCACCATGATCCTGTACGCGGTGGCGGCCGAACAGTCGCTGGGCCGCCTGTTCCTGGCTGGCATCGGCCCGGGCGTGCTGCTGGTGCTGCTGTTCGCCGGCTACGCGGTATATCGCGCCCGCAAGGAATACCGCATTGCGCTGGACATCTACGAAAAAGGCGGCGTGAAAGCGGCCAGCCTGCACGATGAGCATTTCACCCTGGCGGACAAGGTGGAAATGCTGCCGCGCGTGCTGCCCTTCCTGGTGCTGCTGATCGGCGTGATGGTGGCCCTGTACGGCGGCTTTGCCACACCGTCCGAAACGGCCGGCCTGGGCGCGCTGCTGGCCATGGTGCTGATCGCCATCGTCTACCGCGTGTGGCGGCCGAAGGACCTGGCGCCCATCCTCACCTCCACCATCAAAGAATCGACCATGCTGCTGATGATCATCGGCATGTCGCTGTTTTATTCCTACGTGATGAGCTATCTGCACATCAGCCAGTCGGCCGCCAGCTGGGTGGTGGGCATGCAGCTGTCCAAATGGCTGCTGCTGACGGTGATCCTGCTGATGGTGGTGGTGCTGGGCTTCTTCCTGCCGCCGGTGTCCATCATCCTGATGACCGCGCCCATCATCCTGCCGCCGCTGAAAGCGGCCGGATTCGACCTGATCTGGTTCGGCGTGGTGATGACGGTGGTGATGGAAATGGGCCTGATCCACCCGCCGGTCGGGCTGAACATCTTCGTTATCAAAAACATCGCGCCCGACATACCGCTGAGGGACGTGATCTGGGGCGTGGCGCCTTTCGTCGTGCTCATGTTCGTAGCGGTTGTTTTATTATGTCTCTTCCCCGGCATCGCGACCGGACTGCCTGACATGATGATGGGAGCGAAATGATGAATGCGCCGGCGGCCAACGCGGAAACGCGGGCCTGGAACACTTTGCAGCGCAACCGCGCGCAGCGCCTGCAGCGGGCCGGCACGGCCCTGGGCGCGGACCTGGACGGCAAGAGCCTGCCCGCCGCCCGCATTGCCGACCTGCTGCACGCGGTGCTGGAATGCGGCGACCGGGTCTGCATCGAAGGCAACAACCAGAAGCAGGCCGACTTCCTGGCGCAGGCGCTGGCCAGGCTGGACCCGGCGCGCGTAAACGGGCTGCACATGCTGCAGTCCGTGCTGACCCTGCCCGAGCACCTGGACGTGTTCGAGCGCGGCGTGGCTTCGCAGCTGGACTTTTCCTTCTCCGGCCAGCAGGCCGGGCGCGTGGCCAAGCTGCTCTCGGCCGGCAAGCTGAATATCGGCGCCATCCACACCTACCTGGAGCTGTTCAGCCGCTACTTCGTGGACCTGCCGCCGCGCGTCTCCATGGTGGCGGCCGAAGCGGCGGACCGGCATGGCAACCTGTACACCGGCCCCAACACGGAAGACACACCCACCATCGTCGAAGCGACCGCATTCAAGAACGGCATCGTCATCGTGCAGGTGAACCGCATCATGGACACGCTGCCGCGCGTGGACATCCCCGGCGACTGGGTGGACTTCGTGGTGCAGTCGCCGCGTCCCTACTACATCGAGCCGCTGTTTACGCGCGACCCGGCGCTGATTTCCGAGATCCAGGTGCTGATGGCGATGATGGCCATCAAAGGCATCTATGCGGAATACGGCGTGCAGCGCCTGAATCACGGCATCGGCTTCGACACGGCGGCCATCGAGCTGCTGCTGCCGACATACGCCGAATCGCTGGGCCTGAAGGGGAAAATAGGCCGGCACTGGGCGCTCAACCCGCACCCGGCGCTGATACCGGCGATCGAAGCGGGCTTCGTGGAATCGGTGCACTCCTTCGGCTCCGAACTGGGCATGGAAGACTACATCCGCGCCCGGCCTGACGTGTTCGCCGTGGGTGCGGACGGCTCCATGCGCAGCAACCGCGCGCTGTGCCAGGCCGCAGGGCACTATGCATGCGACATGTTCATCGGCTCCACCCTGCAGATCGACCTGCAGGGCAACTCGTCCACCGCCACGCTGGGCCGCATCGCCGGCTTCGGCGGCGCCTCCAACATGGGTGCCGATGCGCGCGGACGGCGCCACGCCAGCCCCGCGTGGCTGAAGGCCGGCCAGCAGGCGCGCGAAGGCCGCAACATGATTCCGCGCGGGCAGAAGCTGGTGGTGCAGATGGTGGAAACCTTCCGCGAGCATATGCACCCGGCCTTCGTGGAACGGCTGGATGCCTGGGAACTGGCCGAACAGGCCGGCATGGCAATTCCGCCGGTAATGATCTACGGCGACGACGTGACCCACATCCTCACCGAGGAAGGCATCGCCAACCTGCTGCTGTGCCGCAGCGACGAGGAACGCGAGCAGGCCATACGCGGCGTGGCGGGCTATACGCCGATGGGCCTGGGCCGCGACCGCCGCATGGTGGAAAACCTGCGCGATCGCGGCGTGATCCAGCGGCCGGAAGACATCGGCGTCGACCAGCGGCTCGCCACGCGCGACCTGCTGGCCGCACGCAACATGAAAGACCTGGTGCGCGCATCGGGCGGGCTGTACGACCCGCCGCAGCGTTTCAGGAACTGGTAATCAAGGAAACCCAATGGAAACGCAATGGAAACGTTAACGTATCGCTTCGAGAACGGCAGCCGCACGCTGCCGCCTTCGCCGCAAGTGGTGGGCGTGGTCGGCTCGGGCAACCTGGAAGTGCTGATCGAACCGGCAGCGCTGAACGGCGCCTGCACCATCGAAATCAAGACCGCCGCGGTCGGCTTCGGGCAGATCTGGGAGGCCGTCATGCGCGACTTCCACCTGCGCTGGCCGCTGGCCGACGTGCGCATCGCCATCAACGACGTGGGCGCCACGCCGGCCGTGGTCAGCCTGCGGCTGGACCAGGCGGTGCAAACCATGCTGGGAGCGGCACCATGAACCGCGCCATGAGCAAGCACCACAGCTACCAGGAAGCCAACGCGCGCGAGCGCCTGCGCCAGTTGCTGGACCCGGACAGCTTTGAAGAATTCATCGGGCCGGCCGAACGGATCGTCAGCCCGCACCTGGGCCAGCTCAACGCCCCGGTGGCGTTCGACGACGGCGTGGCCGTGGGCCGTGCGCGCCTGGACGGCACACCTGTATTCGTGGCAGCCCAGGAAGGCGGCTTCATGGGTGGCGCGGTGGGCGAAGTGCATGGCGCCAAGCTTACCGGCCTGCTGCGCCGCGCGCTCGAAGAACGGCCGCGCGCCGTGGTGCTGCTGATCGAGTCCGGCGGCGTGCGGCTGCACGAAGCCAATGCCGGCCTGATCGCCGTGGCCGAAGTGATGCGCGCCGTGCTGGACGTGCGCGCGGCCGGCATCCCGGTCATCGCGCTGGTAGGCGGAGCCAACGGCGCCTTCGGCGGCATGGGCATTGTGGCGCGCTGTACCAACGCCGTGGTCATGTCCGAAGAAGCCCGGCTGTCCATGTCCGGCCCGGAAGTGATCGAAACCGCCAACGGCGTGGAAGAATTCGACTCGCGCGACCGCGCCCTGGTGTGGCGCACCACCGGCGGCAAGCACCGCTATCTCACAGGCGACTGCCAGGCCATCGTGCCGGACGAGATGGCCGCCTTCCGGCAGGCGGCCATTGCCGCCATTGCCGCGCTGAGCCAGCCGCCCGGCCAAGCCGGACAATCGGCGTCGGTCGCGCTGACGCTGGAAGCCCTGGAGCAAGAGCAAGCCATGCTCACCGACCGCCTCGCGCGCTTCGGCGGCCTGCACGACCCAACCGACATCTGGCGCGAGCTGGGCATGCCCGACCCGGCCAACATCGCCATGCTGGAGATCGCCCCATTCATCGAAGCTGCGGCAAGCCGCCGCGCAGGAGGCCAATAATGCACTGGCAAACACTGGCAAGCGCCCTTTTCCCGCAGGGTCATGACATCACCGAGCAAGACCAGTTCCTGTCCGGCACGGCACAGGCGGGCGGCGAGACGGACGGCGGGCAAACCGTGGCCGTCATCGGCACCACCGGGCATGCGCCCATTGGTATTGAGATTGCGCTGGCGCAGGCGAAGGCCGTGCTGGCGACGGTGCGCGGGCATCCCGGCCGCGCCATCGTCATGCTGGTGGACACGCAAGGCCAGCGCCTGCGCCACCGCGACGAAATGTTGGGCATCAACAGCTACATGGCGCACCTCGGCAAATGCGTGGACCTGGCGCGGCGGCGCGGGCACAAGATCGTGGCGCTGGTCTACGACCAGGCTCTGTCGGGCGGTTTCATCACCAGCGGCCTGATGGCCGACAGCTGCCACGCCCTGCCGGCCGCCACCATCCGCGTGATGGGACTGCCGGCGATGGCGCGCATCACCAAGGTGCCGGAAGAAGTGCTGACCGAACTGGCGCGCAGCAATCCCGTGTTCGCGCCCGGGCCTGAAAACTACCTGCGCATGGGCGGGCTGCAATCGATCTGGGACGGCGACGCCGGCGTCCTCGCCACCCGCCTCGCCCAGGCGCTGCGCGACGCACCGGCCACCGACGCCCGCGCAGCGCTGGGCTACCAGCGCGGCGGACGCAAACTGGCGCACCCCGTCATCCAAGCCATCCTCGGTGGTCGCCATGTTCAAGCGGCATGACCTGGTCTGGCTGACCCGCGCCGGCTGGCAGGCCGCACTGGCCGCCGATCCCGCGCGGGAAGCCGTGTTCAGCTACTGGCAGCGCGAAGAATGGCCGGCGGTGGTGCGCAGATGCGAGCCGGACGCCGGCCCCGGCATGGATGCAGGCAGCGCCGGCAACGTGGCAAGCGGCGGCCCAACGATGGCCCCCGTCCAGCAGGAAGTCTGCCTCGGCATCGCCCTGCCGCCGGACGCGGACGGACTCAAGCAACGCATCGGCCTGCGCGCGGTGCTGGCGCATGTCGAGCGCACCAGCTCCCCGTTGACACTGAAGGCCGCACGCCCTGCGCTGCCCGCGCACTGGCGGCCCGGCTACACCGAACTGCAGCGCCTGTCCACCGGACTCGATCTGCGCGTGTTCGGCTCCCTGGCCTGGCAAGCGCTGACCGGCCTGCCCTGCCTGGGCGCAGGCTCCGACATCGACATCCTGTTCCGCCCCGTGAGCCAGCAGCAACTGCGCGCCGGCCTGGCGCTGCTGGCCGGCGCCGGACACGGCCTGCCGCTGGACGGCGAAATCATGTTCCCATCCGGGCAGGCCGTCTCGTGGAAAGAATGGAACGCCGCCGGCGCGGCCAAGGCGCGCGTGCTGGTCAAGGAAATCGGCGGCGTCCAGCTCGCCGACCCTGAAGCGCTGCTCGCCACCCTGAGGCCGGCATGACCCGGACCGCACCGCTGCCATGCGCATCACCAAAGCCGGGTGTGGCGTCGCGCCACGGCCTCGGCAACGCCCGTGCGAGCGCGGTGAGCCAGCAAGCCGCGCGGCTGGCGCTGCGCGCGCTGTACGCCGAACTGGCGCTGTATCCCAAGCCCGGCCTGGTCTCCCTGGTCGACAACGGCAGCCATACCGACATGACCGCGCTGACATTCATGCGCAGCCTGTTCTCGCTGCGGCACTATTTTGCAGCCATCTGCCGCGCCGGCATGGAGGACGCCCCATTCGCGCGCCTGAAACAGCTGGGCATTGCGGCCGAGCGGCGCATGATGGCGGCAACCGGCGGCGTGAACACGCACCGCGGCGCGATCTTCGGCCTCGGCATGCTGTGTGCGGCGCTGGGCCGGCTGGCGGCCGGCAGCCGGCCAGGGTCTGCCCCGGCGGCAGACGCCGCATCGCTGCGCGCGGCCTTGCTGGCAGGCTGGGGCGAGGCGCTGGCGGCGCATACGCTGGCCCCCCCTGACGGCTCGCATGGCCAGCGCGCGGCGCAACTGCATGCCGCAAGCGGCGCACGCGAGGAAGCGGCGCTGGGCCTGCCGTCGGTGTTCCTGCTTGGCCTGCCCGCGCTGCGCACGACGCTGGCGCGCAGCGGCAGCATGCATCACGCGCGCGTCGATGCGCTGTTCGCGCTGATGGCGCATGTCAGCGATACCAACGTGCTGCATCGCGGCGGCAGGCAAGGCGCGCAGATGGTGCGGGACGAGGCGCGGCGTTTCCTGGCCATGGGCGGCACCGCGCATCCGGACTGGCACGGCTGCGCGCTGGATACCCACCGCCTGTTCGTGCGCCAAAGACTTTCGCCCGGCGGCGCGGCCGACCTGCTGGCGGCGTGCTGCCTGGTGCAGGCGTTTTCCACCCATCCCTGGCCATGAGCGGACCATGAGCGCGAAACTGCTGATTTTGTGTCCGGGCCAGGGCGGGCAGCATACGGGGATGTTCGATCTGGCAAGCTCGGACCCGGCAGGGGCGGCGCTGCTTGGCGAGCTACGTGCGCGCGATGCGCACGCCAAGCCGCCCTACGGGATGGCCGCTGCGGGGTTTGACGCTGTCGCCGTGGACGCGGGTGCGCTGTTTGCCAACCGGACGGCGCAGCCGCTGATCGTGGCGGCCACACTGGCGATGTGGGAGGCGCTGCGCGCGCACGCACCGCCGCCCGCGCTGGTGGCCGGCTACAGCGTGGGCGAGCTGGCGGCGTGGAGCGTGGCGGGCGCCGTGGCGCCGCTGGAAGCGGTCGAGCTGGCGCAGGCGCGCGCGGTACTGATGGACCGCTGCCTGGCGGAGCGGCCCGGACAAGCCCTGCTGGCCGTGTCCGGATTGCCGCCGCCGCGCAGCGGCATGCTGGCGGCGCCGTGCGGGTTTCACACGGCCATCGTCACCGGCGGGGACAGCTGCATCATCGGCGGTCCAGCCAGCGGCCAGGCGCAGGCGGTGTCGCGGCTGGCTGCCGCCGGTGCGCACGTGACCCCGTTGCCGGTTGAAATCGCCTCCCACACACCATTCATGGCGGGCGCCGTGGCGCCGTTCGCGGCGGCGCTGCGCGCGTCGCATCTGCATGCGGCAGAGACACCGGTGCTGTCCGGCATCAGCGCGGCACGGCTGGAAAGCCGCGGCCAGGCCGTCGAGCACTTGTCGCGGCAGCTGGGCGAACCGGTGGTGTGGGACGAGTGCATGGACGCCTGCACCGAGGCAGGCGTCACGGTGGCGCTGGAGCTGGGGCCCGGCGCAGCGCTGGCGCGCATGATGCAGGCGCGCCATCCCGGCATCGCCTGCCGCTCGGTGGCGGACTTCCGCAGCCTGGACGGCATTCGCGGCTGGCTAAGCAGGCACTGCGGCTAAGCAGCCGCCCGCGCTTAGCGCCGGTTATTCTGCTGCGCCCACGCCACAATATTGTTGGCGTCCATGGCGCCCGGCTGGCGCGCCACTTCGCGCCCGCCCTTGAACAGCGCCAGCGTGGGGATGCTGCGGATCGCGTAGCGCGCCGCCAGGTCCTGCGCTTCTTCGGTGTTGACCTTGACCACGCGGAAGTCCGGTTCGAGCCGCTGCGCGGCCTGTTCGTACGCCGGCGCCATCGAGCGGCACGGGCCGCACCACGGCGCCCAGAAATCCACCAGCACCGGCAGTTCGCTGCGCTCGACCTGCTTGAGGAAGCGCGCGCTCGCCAAATCCACCGGCTTGCCGGTAAAGAGGTCTTTCCGGCATTTGCCGCAGGTAGGCTCCTGTCCCAGCCGCGTGGCGGGAACACGGTTGACCGCATCGCAGTGCGGGCAAACGATATGTAGCGAGTCGGTGCGTGTTGCTGTGTTGTCGGTTGCGGTATCCATGGCTGCCATCCTCAATGCGTATGGCGCCAATGTAGCAGAAATGACGAAATCGTGAGCGCAGCTCAGCTTGAATCGGCGGCATCCTCGTTCTTGACGATGCCGCGTACGTTCATCGCCGCCAGACAGGTGTTCAGCACGATCAGTGCCCAAGCCTCGTCCTGCCAGCCCCATCCGATCCACAGCGCATTACTCATTAGAAAGACCCAAAAACCCGCCATGCGCCGCCGCGCCGACTTCGACGCCACCAGCCACGCCGCCAGCAGCGACGCGGCCATTGCCGGCCATTCCATCCATTCCAGCCACTCCGCCATGACGTCCGCCTCCCTGCTCAGTCGATGGCACAGTCTAGCCGGGTGTGGCGCGCGGCGGAGCGCGGCTGGCGTCCAGCCGCGCCGGCGACATCAGCTCTCTTTACGGCCGGTCGGCTGCTTGCCGGCAGCCTGCTGCTGGCTGGTCTGGTGCACAGGCGAGCCGGCCACGCGGTTCTCCGCGCCCTGGCCTTCGGCTTGCTGGCGCTCGTGGCCGTTGCCCTGCTGGCGGTCTTCCCGGTGGCCGTTCATGTCCATGCGCTGGCCGTCGGCGAACTGGTCAAAGGTGGCGGCCATGCGGCGCATGGCGTCCTGCTGGTTGCGCACGGTTTTTTCCGTTTCTTCGGTGGCCATGC
This sequence comes from Massilia sp. NBRC 108631, assembly GCF_059704565.1. NCBI lineage: Bacteria > Pseudomonadati > Pseudomonadota > Betaproteobacteria > Burkholderiales > Oxalobacteraceae > Massilia > Massilia sp. NBRC 108631. The sequence goes on along the minus strand of NZ_BAAKJE010000229.1, from coordinate 10,032 downwards.
GCGTGACTTCCTCGGCCAGTTCCTTGGCGGTACGGCTGGTTTCGCTGACGTGTTCCTCGGCCACCTTGGCCAGGTCCACGTGCGTGTTGGCGGCAATGCGCGACAGGTGCTGCTGGTAGGCGCGCAGCTTGTCGGCGGTGGGCTGCGCATGCGACAGCGTGACATTGACGGCATCCACCGGCCGGTTGGTGGTGAGCAGATCCTGGCTGGTCAGCGACACTTCCTCGATGATGGTCTGCGCCAGCTGGATGTTCAGGTCGCTATACTGCTGCACGGTGCGGAACAGCGATCTGGACATGTCATTCAGCAGCGACATCTGCGCTTCCATGTGGTGTTTGGCGGCCGGGGTGACAGACTGATTGAAAGAAAACATGGGTTACCTCTGCAAAAAGTTTAGTTGTGTAAAGGGACGCGACACCGGCAAAGCGGCTGCGCGAATCCACTAGGCTACGTGAGCGCAGGTCCGGTCCCATGATCTGCATCAAACGTGCGCGCTTGACTGCACATGTAGCGAGTTTGTAAATGCGGCCCCCAAAGCGTTTCCGATGTGGAATACTCATCAGCTATCTCCATTTTGATAGCTTGCCAATGAAACAACTGACCCGCAGCCTGCCCCGTCTCGCTCCCGCCCTGCTGCTCGCGCTCGGCGCTGCCCACGCCCAGCAACAGCCCGATGCCAAGCCTGATCCCAAGCCCGCCGCCGCCCCGGCCGCGCAGCCCTTCGAGCGCGCGCTGAAAGCCGAGTCCGCCGTGAGCAAAAACGCCACGGTCACGATCAAAGGCAAGGCCGTACCGTACAAAGTCACCGCCGGCACCCAGCCGGTCTGGGACAAGGATGGCAAGGTGATCGCCTCGCTGTTCTACACCTACTACCAGCGCAGCGACGTGGCCGACAAGGCCAAACGCCCGCTGGTGCTGTCGTTTAACGGCGGGCCCGGCTCGGCCTCGGTGTGGATGCACGTGGCCTACACCGGCCCCAAGATGCTCAACATCGACGACGAGGGCTACCCGGTCCAACCCTACGGCGTGCGCGACAACCCGCACTCCATCCTGGACGTGGCCGACATCCTGTACGTGGACCCGGTCAACACCGGCTTTTCGCGCATCCTCGACAGCAAGGCCGACCGCGCCACCTTCTTCGGCGTGAACGCCGACATTTCCTACCTCGCCGAGTGGCTCAACACCTTCGTCTCGCGCGAAGGCCGCTGGACTTCGCCCAAGTACCTGATCGGCGAAAGCTACGGCACCGCGCGCGTGGCCGGCCTGTCGCTGGAGCTGCAGAGCGCGCACTGGATGTACCTGAACGGCGTGATCCTGGTCTCGCCCACCGAGCTGGGCCTGAAGCGCGACGGCATCGTCGGCGACGCGCTCAACCTGCCCTACTACGCGGCCACCGCCTGGTACCAGAAAGCGCTGCCGGCCGACCTGCAAAGCCGCGACCTGAAGGACGTGCTGCCCGAGGTGGAAGCGTTCACGGTCGATGAACTGATCCCGGCGCTGGCCAAGGGCGGCTTCCTGGAGGAGACCAGGAAGGCGCAGATCGCCGCCAGGGTGGCACGCTATTCCGGGATTGCGGAAAAGGCCGTGCAGCAGCACAACCTGGTGATCCCGGCCAATTTCTTCTGGAAGGAACTGCTGCGCGACAAGGGCTACACGGTCGGCCGGCTGGACTCGCGCTACAAAGGCATCGACAGGTCCGACGCCGGCGCCAGCCCGGACTACAACGCCGAGCTGAGCTCCTGGCTGCACTCCTTCACGCCCGCCATCAACCACTACCTGCGCGACGTGCTGCAGTACAAGACCGACATCAAATACAATATGTTCGGCTCCGTGCACCCATGGGACAACAAGAACGACACCACCGGCGAGAACCTGCGCAAGGCGATGGCGATGAACCCCTACATGAAGGTGCTGGTGCAGTCCGGCTACTACGACGGCGCCACCACCTATTTCGACGCGAAGTACACCATGTGGCAGCTGGACCCCAGCGGCAAGATGAAGGACAGGCTGCGCTTCGAAGGCTACCGCAGCGGCCACATGATGTATCTGCGCTCGGCAGACCTGGTGCGCTCCACCGACGATATCCGCGATTTCATCAAACAAACCACACCCGCAGCGAATCAGCCCGCCCGCTACTAGGAAGATAGCAAATTCCCATGCCTTTCTGGTAAGATTGCTCAGTTGAATTAATTTAACTGGGCAATCTCATGCATTTTGAAGTACCAAAAGCTGGGCTGAAAACCGCCAGGGAATTCCTGGGTGAATATTCGATGATCGTGGTCAGCATCCTGACCGCCCTGGCCCTCGAGCATGCCGCACAAAGCTGGCACCACAGCCATCGCGCGCACGATGCGGAACGCAAGATCGAGGCCGAACTGCGCATCAACCTGGACGAACTGCAAAAGGTCAGCGCGGCGAACAAGAAGCAGATGGAGCACATCACGCAGATGCGCAAGGGTTTGCTCGCCGACATCAAGGCCAAGTCGTCCGAAAAGGAACTGCTCGAGCATTTCACGCAGAACGCCGGCAAGCGTTACGGCCTGAACCTGCAAACGCCGACGCTGCGCCGCGAAGCATGGGACGTGGCGGTGGCCAGCCAGGCGGCCAGCTGGATGTCGGCGGAACTGCTGCAGCGCTACTCGGCCCTGTACGCGCAGCAGCGCGACACGTTGACCGCGGTCACCGGCGACACGCAGCTCACGCTGAGCGGGCCGGACATGCTCAACACCCTGTCCGACCTGGAACTGGGCACGGTCGATCCGCACACGCTGTACCGCAGCCTGCGCCAGATGGAAAGCACCATCGACAGCGTGCAGGGCAACCTGGGGATGCTGGAACAGCAGATGCGCGCCGCGCTGGCCAAAGCCTGAGGCCAATCGGGCCGGCCTCCGCCGGGGGCCGCCTGCGGGCGGCCTGTTATACTGCTGCCCTTTCCAGGCCCGGCCTGCATCACAAGGATAACCATGAGCGCACTTCCACCCTGCCCGCAATGCGGCTCCGAACTGACTTACAACGACGGCACGCAATGCGTCTGCCCGGAATGCGCGCATGAGTGGCAGCCAGGCGGCGCAGCGGAGGCGGAAGACGGCCCGCGCATCTACAAGGACGCCGCCGGCAACATCCTGCAGGACGGCGACACCGTCACCGTCATCAAGGACCTGAAACTGAAAGGCGGCGGCGGCACGGTCAAGATGGGCACCAAGGTCAAGAACATCCGCCTGGTGGACAGCGACCACGACATCGACTGCAAGATCGAAGGCTTCGGCAACATGAGCCTGAAGACCGAGTTCGTCAAGAAAGTCTGATTAGCACACTCCTGCCGGGACACACACATGAATGCACGCCTGCTGACCGTCTTCGCAACTCTCTGCTGCGTGCTGCCGGGCTTGGCGGCGGCATCATGTTCCCGCGCCATCAACGTTCCCGTTGCGCCTCACGGCATGGCGGTGGTCGTCAAGCACGGCAAGGCGGCGGGCGTGGTTCCCGAACTGCTGGACGAGCTGGGTGACAAGCATGGCTGCAAATTCGTCTTTCCCGTCGTGCCCCGCGCCCGGCTGGAGATGCTGTTCCGCGCCGCCGATGCCGACCTGATCGTACTGTCCACCCGTTCGCCCGAGCGCGACATGGCCGGCACGTACGTCCCGGTCTTCAAGTACCGCGCCGTCCTGGTCGGCATCAAGCCGCTGGACAGCGCCGTGCAGACAGTCGACGCCCTGCTCCGGCAAACCGGCTTGCGTATCGCCGTCGTGCGCGGCTTCGATTACGGCCCCGCCTACCGCAAGCTGCTGGAACCGGCCGTGGCGTCGCGGGTCCAGTACGCCAACGACCTCAATGACCTGATGCGGCGGATCCAGGCCAACATCGCCGATGTGACCATCCTGCCGTACAGCAGCGCCTACAACACGATTATTGAAGATCCGCGATTGAGTGGCCTGGACAGCCAGCTCACCATCAGCGCCCTCGACGACATCCCGTGGCAGGACGCCGGATTCTACGTTTCCAGGCGCACCTTGCCCGTAGCCGACCAGACCGCGCTCATCGAGATGCTGGGCAGCGAGGAGGTCGGCAACCGTATTCTGAAATCGCTGTCGAAGGTGATTCCGCCTGCCGTGTTCAGCCTGACGGCCAAGCGGCACTAAGCCGAATGGCACCACACCTGATCCGTTAGCGCGAGACTTGAAGAAGCGGCCAGCGTTCGATGAAGCGCCTGGCGGGCAAAGGCGCGCGGTAAGTGGCCGCATCGCCCGCAGCGGGTTGTGGCGCACGCGCAGCCCGAACAGGTCGTGCAGGCCGTACGGGGCAATAGCGCCACCAGCCGCGCGGGCAGCACCGGCGGCGCCGAGTCGTCAGCCCGCATCGCCGGCGCGGTAGCGGGCCAGCACGGCCGGCACGATGCGCTTGTGCACCGGCGCCACGAATAGCATATACACGCGGCCCAGCAGGTTATGGATGTGCACCACCGTCGCTACCGCGATCGCGCTGCGCGGCACGCCCAGCTTGCGCACCGAGACGCGCACCTTCAGGTGCTTGTCCGTGTCGCCGAGGATCACCTCGTCGTCGCTCAGGTAGAGGATGGAAAAGATGCCGACCCGGTCGCCCAGCTTGTACTCGCTGGCCGGACGCCGCGCGGTGGCGCCGTTCAAGTGACCGAGGTTCTTCAGGCCGAACAGCCCGACCACGCTGTTGCGCAGCGCCATCAGGCGGTTGACCCAGCCGGGCGTGCGCGCCACCACTTCCAGGTACAGCTCCAGCGCAGTGCGCCCGGTCGGCGCGATCGGCATCTGATAGCAGTCGTGGAAATCCGAGCCGGCCAGGTGCGCCGCGATTTCGCTGTCGCGCGGCACCGGCACGGCGAGAATGGGAGGACGGGCCGCTGGAGCGCCGCTCATGCGCCCGCCCGCTTGGGCTGGTGGCCCAGCCTGGCCAGCGCCGCCAGCACCGCGTCGCAATGGTCGCCCTGCACTTCGATCACGCCGTCCTTGACGGTGCCGCCCGAGCCGCAGGCGCTACGCAACTGCTTGCCCAACGCGGCCAGCGCCTCGCCGTCCAGTGCCAGCCCCTTCACCACGGTGACGCACTTGCCGCCGCGCCCCTTGGTCTGGCGCGATACGCGCACCACGCCATCGCCGGCGGGCGCCGCTTTCGCGCTCGCCTTGCAGGTGCAGGCGGCCACCGGCTGGCGGCAATCGGGGCACATGCGGCCGGTTTCGGTGGAGTAAACCAGGCCACCACTGGAGCTGTTTTTCATCATATTTTTCAATCGGCCAGCGGCACGACCAGGTAATCGCCTTCGTTGCCGGCACGGTTCAGGTCTGCGCTGACGCGGAACCATTCGAATTCTTCCGGGCCCAGGGCCATCGAACGGGCCAGCATTTCCGCCTGCTCCATGCTCAGGTCCGGGTCCAGCCAGGTGGCCGCGTCCGCGGCGTTCAGGCATACGGGGCGGCGGTCATGGATGTCCACCATGCCGCCGGATGAGTCGGCGGTAATCAGCACGAAGCCCGATTCGGCCTTGTGCTCCTTGAACGGGCCGAAGTTGGCCAGCGCCAGCATGTAGATCGGTTCGCGGTCCTTGCGGTGGATGTGCCACGGCTGGCGCTGCCCCTTGGGGCCAGTCCATTCGTACCAGCCGCTGGCAGGCACCAGGGCACGGCCGGTCTTGAGCAGCCGGCCCCAGTAGTTATTCGTGACCTTCTCCAGCCGCGCGTTGTAGCACACCGGCAGTTTCTGCGCCGCCCAGGCCGCGCGGTAGCCCCAGTAAAGGTCGTCTATCTGCGGCACGCCGTCCTGCATGTGCAGGATGGGCCGATAGGTGCCCGGCGCGGCATTGGGCGTGGCGCCCACTTCACCGCGATAGACAGCATCAGCCCAGCCGAAAGCGCTGAGGTAGCGCTGCATGGTGTCGTTTTGATCGAATCGTCCGCACATCCGGGAATGATAGCAGCAACCCGGCCCGGAGGTAGTCCGCAGCGTCTTACATCGCCGCCACGTCCAGCAGCGCCTGGATAAAGGCTTGCGGCGCTTCCTGCGGCAAGTTGTGGCCGACGCCGTTGCCCAAGTCGCGGTGTTCGTACTTGCCGGTGAACTTGGCGCGGTAGCTGGCGGGCGGCGGGAAGGGCGCACCGTTCGCTTCGCCTTCCATGGTGATGGCCGGCACCGTGATGGCCGGGCCGGCCGCCAGGCGGCGCTCCAGCTCGTCGTACCGCGCTTCGCCAGGCGCAGCACCTTGCCGCCAGCGGTAGTTGTGCACCACGATCGCGACGTGGTCGGGGTTGGCGAAGGCCGCTGCGCTGCGGTCCAGCGTGACGTCATCGAACTTCCACTTGGGCGAGGCGGTCTGCCAGATGAACTTGGCGAAGTCGCGCGTGTATTTGGTGTAGCCAGCCACGCCGCGTTCCGTGGCCAGGTAGTACTGGTACCACCACTGATGCTCCGCGCTCGGCCTGAGCGGCGTGGCGCCGTTATTGATATTGATGACCAGGTAGCCGCTCACCGACACCAGCCCCTTGACCCGTTCCGGCCACAACGCGGCGATGACGCAAACCGCGCGCGCGCCCCAGTCGAAGCCGCCGAGTATGGCTTTCGGTATCTTCAGCGCGTCCATCAAGGCGAGGATATCGAGGGAGATGGCTGCCTGCTGGCCATTCCGGACCGTGGCATCGGAAAGGAAGCGCGTGGTGCCATGGCCGCGCAAGTAAGGTACGATGACGCGGTAGCCCTTGGCCGCCAGCGCGGGCGCCACGTCGGCGAAGGCGTGGATGTCGTACGGCCAGCCATGCACCAGGATCACCGGCGCGCCGCCGGCCGGCCCGACTTCCACATAGCCGACATTCAGCAAGCCGGCGTCGATCTGCTTGAGCGTGCCGAAGGAAGGCGCCGCCGCCGAAAACTGCCTGCCGGCGCCATCCGTTCCCGCATTCGGGGCCGATCCGGCCGCTGCGGCCAGCGGCTGCGCGGACGCGCTGCCGGCCAGGCCGAACTGGGTGGCTGCCACGGCTGCGGCGGCGGTGCCGAAGAAGCGGCGGCGCTGTTGATTGATCCCTTGGTCCATGCTGTGTTCTCCTTTGGTCGGTATTTCGTGGTGAAGTGGAGTTCAGTATGGCGGGCTTGTGTAGCGCATTTGTGTAGGAAACCACGGCTATTTGTACTGCCGCGTGTCCATCCCTGCGGCGGATACCCTGGAATACAAACGCGGCCGGCAAGGCGCGCCTATCGTGTGACAATGCGTGCATTTTCCGGGGCCGCTTTCCGCGTATAGTCGAGCTTCTCTCACCGGCGACAAACCAGCGACAACAAAGGAGCGAAATGTCTGCGAAGAACTTGAATCCATGCGTACCTTACTGATACTGCTGCTCCTGGCCGTGCGCCTGGGCTCGGCGCAGGCGGCCGCCAAATACACCTACGAGACCGACCACGAATTCGACAACGGCTCACGCATTGCGCTGAGCAGCCTGACACCGGTGCAGGTGGAGAACCTCGCCCTGCTCGGCAAGGTATGGGGCTTCCTGAAATACCACCATCCCGTCGTTACCACGGGCCAGCGGCATTGGGACTACGAACTGCTGCGCATCACGCCGGCCATCGTCGCCGCGTCCGACCGCCCAGCGGCGCAAGCGGTGCTGCAGCGCTGGCTTGCGGATCTGGGGGACATCGCCGACTGCAATCCGTGCGCCAGCCTGCCGCAGGCCGGTCTCCACCTGAAGCCGTCGCTGGAATGGCTGGACGACGGCACGCTGCTGGGCGATCAGCTCAAGGCCGGCCTGAAGAAGGTCTACGCCAACCGTCCCGCCGCCAGCGCGCAGTTCTACGTCAGCCATGCAAAAAATGTCGGCAATCCCGTTTTCGAGCACGAACCGTATTACAAGGATGTAAACTTCCCGGATGCCGGATTCCAGCTGCTCGCCCTGTTCCGTTTCTGGAATATCGTCGAGTACTGGTCGCCATACCGCGACGTGATCGGAGAGAGGTGGGACGACGCCCTGCGGCAGTCCCTCGCCAGGGTGGCGCTGGCGAAGGACCGCGCCGGCTTTGAACTGGAAATGGTGGCGGTCACCGCGCGCGTCAACGACACCCACACCAATCTGTGGGGTTCGCTCCAGGTGCGCCCGCCCGTCGGCAAATGCACCCTGCCGGTGACGATGCGCTTCATCGGCAACCAGGCCGTGGTCTCCGGCTACGCCGACGAAGCGGCCGGCAAGGCGAGCGGCCTGCTGGCGGGCGATGTCATCGAAGCGCTGGACCAGGCGCCGGTCTCCAAGCTGACGCAGGCCTGGAAGCCTTATTACGCCGCATCCAACGAGCCCACCCGCCTGCGCGACATGGCCAGGAGCATGCACAATGGCGCCTGCGGCGACGTGGCGCTGCGCATACGCCGGGCCAGCCAGGAGCAGGAAATTGCGTCCACGCGCACGCCAATCACGCGGACGGCGCGCGGCAACACGCACGACCGCAATGGCGACACGTTCCAGATGCTGGCGGACGACATCGCCTACATCAAGCTGTCATCCATCAAAAAGGCTGACATTCCGCGCTACCTGGAGCTGGCTGCCGCCAGCAAGGGGCTGGTGATCGACATCCGCAACTATCCCTCCGAGTTCGTCGTGTTTTCACTCGGCCAGCACCTGGTCGACAAGCCAACCGAGTTTGTGCGCTTCACGGCCGGCGACGCCAGCAATCCCGGCGCCTTCCGCTGGGGGCCGGCGCTGACGCTGCGGCCGATGGCGCCGCACTACCAGGGGAAAGTGATGCTGCTGGTGGACGAGGTGTCGCAGAGCCAGGCCGAATACACCACCATGGCCTTCCGCTCGGCGCCGCGCGCCAAGGTGATCGGCAGCACCACCGCCGCTGCGGACGGCAACGTGTCCGCCATCCCGCTGCCGGGAGGCCTGCGGTCCATGATCAGCGGCATCGGGGTGTTCTATCCGGACCAGCGCCCCACGCAGCGGGTGGGCATCGTGCCGGATATCGTGGTACTGCCCACGGTGCAAGGCATCCGGGCCGGCCGCGACGAGGTGCTGGAAGCGGCTATCGCTGAGATCCGCCGCAACTGAGCCGCTTGCAGCCCGCGCCGCAGCGGCGTCAGAACGCCGCCGCGTCCAGCACGGCCTGCGCGAAGGCCCGCGGGGCTTCCTGCGGCAGGTTGTGGCCTATGCCGCCGGCCAGGTTGCGGTGCTCGTACCTGCCGGTGAATTTGCTGCGGTAGGCGGCAGGCGGCGGGAACGGCGCGCCGTTGGCGTCGCCTTCCATGGTGATGGTCGGCACCTGGATCGCCGGCGCGGCGGCCAGGCGTTTCTCCAGTTCGTCGTACTGCGCCTCGCCCGGCGCCGCCCCTTGACGCCAGCGGTAGTTGTGCAGCACGATGGCCACATGGTCGGGGTTGACCAGGGACGCGGCGCTGCGTTCGAACGTGGCCGCGTCGAACTTCCACTGGGGTGAAGCGGTCTCCCAGATGTATTTGGCGAACGCGCTCGTGTTCTTGGCGTAGCCCGCCGCACCGCGGTCGGTGGCCAGGTAGTACTGGTACCACCAGTCATGCTCCGCTTTCGGCGGCAGCGGCACGGCACGGGTGTCGATATTGGTCACCAGGTAGCCGCTCACCGATACCAGCGCCTTGACACGCTCCGGCCACAGCGCGGCCATGATGCAGGCGGTGCGCGCGCCCCAGTCGAAGCCGCCGATGACGGCCTTGGGTATTTTCAGCGCGTCCATCAGCGCGATGATGTCGAGCGCCACCGCCGACTGCTGCGCGTTGCGGAAGGTGGCGGCGGACAGGAAGCGCGTGGTGCCGTGGCCGCGCAGGTGGGGCACGATGACACGGTAGCCGGCCGCCGCCAGGATGGGCGTCACCTCAGCGAAAGCGTGGATGTCGTACGGCCAGCCGTGCAGCAGCAGCACCGGCGCGCCGTGCGCGGGACCGGCCTCCACATAGCCGATGTTGAGCAGGCCGGCGTCGATCTGCCTGAGCTGGCCGAAGGACGGCGCCACGCCGGACTGCGAACCGGCCGCCTGCGCGGCGGCGCCGCCGCGCAGCCC